>NZ_DJTD01000070.1:0-23607 GCF_002440385.1 Sphingobacterium sp. UBA6317
TTCCTTCTTTCGAAGCAACCGTCCCTCCCTTGCGGAGTGGTGCAAAGATAGGGAGTTTACTAACAAACTTCCAAGCCTTTTGTTCTTATTTATTTCATTTTCCCCTTAACTACCTGTAACGGTGCGAGATTCTTTTTGTAAAACAGGTGGGCGGAAGGCTGGGAACGCCGGATCCGGCACAGGATAGGGACGGGAACCGGGATCTAACCTGGACATTGCGGGGGAAACATGGATGATCCTGAAAATTGGATCGCACCACGGACATCCGCGGAACCGGGACTTGATACAGGCTCTGCAGCGGAAACATGGATGGACAGTGTATTGATCGATCTGCTTAAGCTCGGGATCACTATGGTAGCCCGCTCGCCTCAATGCCCAATTGAAGACGGTGCGCACAGGCGCAGCAGATGGACGGGAACAAGCGTAAAAGATCGCAGAACTCAGCGCTCCGGAATACCTTCTTTTGCAGCTATACTTTCCTACCTGTTTACTTAGGTTTAGTTTAGGTTTTAGTTAGGTTTTGTTTAGGTATAGTATAGGTTAGAGCTAAACAAAATCTAACTTATTGCTAAGCTAAATATAAACAAAAGCTAACCTAAGGAATAAGAAACCCTCAACTTTTCTTTATTTACTGGGGAAGCATGGCTCATTTAGGGCTAACTAGTGTTCCGCCCCGTGGACTGGGCTCCGGCTGCTACGCAGGCCTTGCGGGAACCTTCGGCACCCCTCTCAACCTGCTTCGTGCCATGCTCGGGGCAGGTTTGCCCTGCAACCGTGTTCTGTCCGTGTTGAGTCCGAGTCTGGCATGGATTCAGGTTACTTTCAAGGTAGCCGCACCCTGCCCGCAGAGCGAAACTAAGCCCTAGCTAAACCCTCGCTAGGCCCATTCAGGATAGATTTTGGACTGGTTCAAGATCGAAAACGAAACGAACCGCAGCGCGACATCTTACCTAGAAATACCGAAAAATAGCCCAAAAAACACCAAACACTCGGACTCGCATAGGTTACATGGGCCGAAAAGCCCTTGGTTAGCTTCGTGTATGTGCTGAACTTCCTTTTAATTTTGAAGAGGGATTGGAAAAAGGAAATCCTGCCAATCAAATCCATTGACTAAATCCCAGCCGACCTTAGATAATGGCTAATTATGAAGATAAAAACACATTTATACATTTTTTTATGTAGATTTATATTCTTAAAATAACCACCAAAGCGATGAGCAGAACTACCCTGAAAGATATAGCGTTGGCACTCAATATTTCTGTTTCGACGGTTTCCAAAGCATTATCAGACAGCTACGAAATAAGTGAAGCGACTAAAAAGATGGTTCAGGAATATGCCAAAAAGCATAATTTCCATCCAAATAAATTGGCACGGAGCTTAAAAATAGGAAAATCCAATACAATAGGGGTTATTGTATCCAATATTAGCAATACATTCGTTTCACAAATCCTCGATGGAATTCAGATCGCTTCTCAGCAGACGGTCTATGACGTTATTTTCATGCAAAGCCGGGAAGACGAACGGATTGAAAAAAATTGTATTGACGTTTTACGCATGCGCGGTATTGATGGCTTAATGATATCTCCAGTCTCTTCTGATTCAAATATTGAAGAACTAAAAGCATTGATAAAATCGCAGATACCTGTGGTTATTTTTGATCGCATCAATCACCAGCTCGATACATTCAAGGTCGGGGTCAATAATTTCCAAGGTGCATATAACGCCACAAAACACCTCATCGAACAGGGGAAAAAAAACATTTTGCATATCACGGGAAAGAACTTAGGGGTCGCAGCCGAACGATTAAATGGCTTTAAATCTGCTTTATCAGATGCGGGTATTCCTTTTGATAATAGGCATTACATCGAATGTAGCTTTAATAATACCACGTATATCGACCAAACAATAAGAGAGATTTTGCTCAAAGAATATCTTGAGCATAAAAATATAGATGCAATTTTTGGAGCAACAGATATTATTACAACCCGCACATTGGGTATTTTGGCTGAACTTCAGATTCAGGTTCCTTCCGAAGTTGCCGTTATCGGTTTTTCAAACACACAAATTGCTGCTTCGTTAAATCCAGCACTATCAACCGTTGTACAGCCTGCAACAGAAATTGGAGAATTAGCAACAAATAAATTAATGGCGACTATTAACCAAACAAGACCAGTGTATGAATTTGAAACAATTGAGCTTCCGACACAGGTCATCATTCGTAAATCTTCTTTATAATTTCGTTGATTATAAGCTTCGAAGAAGCATTTAAAAGTAAAACAGCCGAGAAACAGAAAGACATCGCTTCTAATTTCCCGGCTGTTTTTTTTTATAAACGGTCCAGACCAAAAGTTATTGATCACAAATTAAACTTGCCCCTTGATATTATTCACCGACAATACCGTATTCCAAACCACGCAATTCTGCAAGCCCTCTCAATCTTCCAATAGCAGAATACCCGGGATTTGTTACTTTATTTAGATCATCCAACATCTGATGACCATGATCTGGTCTGAACGGGATAGCTGTAGATCTCAATTGATTTTCAGCAACCAAAATTTTCATCACTTTATACATATTGACATCACCATCCAAATGGTCTGCCTCGTAAAAACTCCCGATCGCATCTTTCTTCACATTCCGCAAGTGAACGAAGTTCACACGCCCTTTGATATTTTCCAAGATAGCTGGCAAATCGTTGGTCTGACTAGCCCCCAGGGATCCTGTACAAAAACAGACGCCATTAAATTGCTGCGGAACTGCATTCAGAAAATAGTCAAAATCCTCGCCATTACTGGCTATGCGGGGCAAACCTAATATCGGATATGGTGGATCATCCGGATGAATCGTCATGCATATACCATTCTCTTCGCAGGTTGCCGCTATTCCTTGAAGAAAATAAACCAGATTATTGCGCAAACCGTCTTTTCCAATATGCTTATAGGTATCAATGCTTGCTTTCAATGCCTCCAATTCCACATTCTTCTCCCCCGGAATTCCCATTAAGACAACATTTGCCAATTCATCTTTTTGCTGTTCCGAAATTTCATCAAATCGCAAAGATGCACGTTTTACAACATCTTCTGGATACGCTGCTCGAGCTTCATCACGTTTTAATATAAATATATCAAAGAGGGCCAAATCAATCCAATCAAAATACAATGCTTTTGAACCATCCGCCATGGTTAAATCCAATTGTGTACGCGTCCAGTCCAGCACCGGCATAAAATTATAACAAATTGTTTTGATGCCGCATTGTGCAAGATTGGTTAAAGTCTCATTATATTTCTGGAGGTATTCATCGACCCTAGCACCTTTTGTCTTAATCTCCTCATGTACTGTCACACTTTCTACAACAGACCAGGTAAGACCAGCATCTTCTATAATGCGTTTTCTTTCTTGAATATCGGCAAGTGGCCATACCTCACCGTGTGGAATATGATGTAATGCCGTAACAATACCAGTAGCTCCAGCCTGTTTGATATCTTGTAAAGATACCGGGTCATTGGGGCCATACCAACGCCAGGTTTGTTCTAATTTTCTCATCTTAAAGTTTAATTAAACGCCACACCATGCATTAAAACCACCATCGACAAAAACAGTCTCCCCTGTCACAAAGGCCGATGCATCACTCAATAGATAGATTAAAGTTCCTTTTAACTCACGGGGGTCGCCCAAACGGTTATAGGGAGTTCCGTTAAGAATACGTTTGGTACGGTCGCTATACGTACCGTCTGGATTGATCAATAAGTTTTTGTTCTGCTTGGTTAAGAATACGCCGGGAGCGATTGCATTGACACGAACTTGATCGCCATAACGCTGAGCGAGCTCGGTGGCCATCCATTTTGTATACCCATCGATACCGTGTTTTGCAACAGTATAGCCCAAAACTCGTGTAAAAGGACGACTGGCTGTAAGAGAAGATATATTGATGATGACGCCTTTTCCGCTTTCAGCAATCACACGACCAATAATATGCGTAGGAATCATTGTACCATACAAATTAAGCTCTATTGCTTTAATGGTATCCTGAATATTGCTCGCAAATAAATCTTGATCGGCACCAATTGTTGCACCTGGAATGTTGCCTCCAACGGCGTTTACTAAAGCGTCTATCCTACCCCACTTTTGCAAAACTTCATCTTTCGCCCGAGTGACATCCTGTTCGTTCATGATGTCAACTTCAACAAATATAGCTTCGCCACCAACAGACTCTACCTGCTGAACACGCTCCGCTCCGATTTGTCCATTACGTCCAAGTACTGCGACTTTGGCTTCTGCCTCGGCCAAAGCCTCAACAAATGCTTCGCCTAAAATCCCTGTACCTCCCGTAATTACAACTACCTTATCTTTTAATGAAAATGGATTATTATGCATGTATTTTTATTTCAAATTGGTATTTACCCCCAATTTTATTGATAATAACCTTAATTACAAAAAAAAGTAATTGATTTAATTACGATAACGTTTTAGTTACGTCACCTTCTTTATCTTCCTCTTCTGTCGTTTCATCATCAAACAGAATCCGTATAGAAGGTGTATAGGTATCATTATGCTGACCGGTTTTATTTGCCCAGAAAAAAGCACATAGAAAAACCAAAGCCAACAAAACACTACAACCGATCAAAATATACATTATTTCCATAACAACTAGAGTTTACGACGTTTGGCATACCACCTCGTCATGAGACTTGTAAAAGAGATGATCGTTACCGTACTTATTGGCATTAGAATCGCGGCAAATAACGGCGACATAATACCCTGCACGGCAAAGCTCAATCCAATTACATTATATAAAAGAGAGATACCAAAGCTCATGTGTATTACTTTCACCGCATCTTTGCTAAAAGCAAAGAAATCCGGCATTTTTGAAAATGACTCCCCATCCAGTATCGCATCGCAGCCGGGAGAGAAGTTATTGATATCATCACTCACGGCGATGCCCAGATCTGCTTTACGCAATGCCCCCGCATCATTAAGACCATCACCAATCATGCAGACATGCTTTCCTGCTACCTGAAAATTTTGAATGGTTTCCAGTTTTTCCATTGGTGATTGATTAAAAAGCAAACTTGCATTCGAGGGAAAAATTAACTGGAGTGCATCCAGACGTCTATCGTTATCCCCTGAGATTAAATGAAGGTCGTATTCGACTTTAAAATCTTCAATCAAAGCCGAAAGGCCATCCCGCCAGGATTGCTCCATAGTAAAATATCCTTTTAACTCCTCACCTATACGAATAAAAACCACAGAACCATCTGTTTTAATATTACCGATATTCAAAAAGTTAGCACTACCGATTTTAATTTCCTTGCCACTTACATTAGCCTGCATCCCCTTTCCCGGAAATTCCTTAAAATCCTGTATCGAAATAGCAGAAGAGACATTCAGCCACTTGACGATTTCACGGCTCAACGGATGGCTAGAGTTTCTACATACCGCATTCAGTAGTTTTTTGTCAACTGCCGAAAGGCTACCTTCAAAATAAATTGAGGTTGCTTTAGGCGACGATATTGTGCCAGTTTTATCGAACACCAGGGTATCAATCCTCGCCATCTGCTCAATAGCAGCCGTATTTTTCACATAGAACTTATTTCGATCAAAAATACTTAGCGCTGCAGAAAGGGTAAATGGAGAGCTCAACGCCAACGCACATGGACATGCGATAATTAATACCGCCGTAAAAGCTCCCCAAGCCCGGCTTGCACTTCCATCAACGGCCCAAAATAAGGCAGCCAATAGTGCAATAGCCAATAAAACAACAGTAAAATATTTACTTATAAAGTTGACAAAAGTCTGAAAATGTTTGTCATAATCTTTATAATTCTCATTATTCCATAATTTGGTCAAATAGGACTGTGAAATCGGTTTGACTACTTCAAGTTCTATCGCTTCCCCAGTCTGGCGCCCGCCGGCATAGATAATTTCACCCAAGGTTTTACTGACCGGGCTTGATTCTCCGGTCACAAAGCTAAAATCTATCGCAGCATCACCTTTTAAAAGCATAGCATCGGCTGGTATAATTTCATTGTTCCGAACCAAGATACGGTCACCAATATGCACGTCGGCCAATTGTACAGGTTTGTCTCCCGATTCGGTTAATACTGTTACAGCCACCGGAAAATAACTCCGGTAATCCCGTTCAAATGAGATATGATAATAGGTCCGTTGTTGTACCCATTTTCCGATCAATATAAAAAACACAAGACTACAGAGTGTATCCGTAAAACCTGCCCCTGTCTGTGTAATCACTTCAAACGCGGAACGCAAAAATAACACGAGGATTCCCAGAGCCAAGGGCACATCTAGATTCAAACGCTTTTGTTTCAGACTCCAATAAGCAGATTTGAAATAATCCGATGCACAATACAATAACACAGGAAGACCAAAGGCCAGGTTTATATACCCGAAGAAATTGGCATATTCCTTTTCAAAACTTCCCATTCCAAAATAATCGGGGAAACTGAATAGCATAGAATTTCCAAAACAGAAACCGGCAACAGCAATTTTTGCGACCAGAGGATTCAGGTTATTTCGATTCCCTTCCTTCACAACATCCTGCAAGGTGATTTTGGGATCGTAACCGATATTGACCAGAAGATAAACCAGGTCTTTCAATGGCAGCTCGTTGTGGTTGAATGTAATGCTCGCCTGTTTCTTCATAAAGTCCACGCGGGACTGCAGTACATTGGGATTGAGTTTATATAAATTTTCCAACAACCAGATACAGGAGCTACAGTGAATAGCCGGAATATAAAAGGTGATGATGGTCATCTTATCATCTTTAAAATCCACTAATTTACCGGCAATCTCTGGTTCATCCAGATAAGAAAAATCTTCCTGCTTAGACTTGTTCGATTTACCCGGATGCTGATTATAGCGGTAATACTGCTGCATACCACTATCGTTCAGCACTTGGTAGACGGTCTGACATCCCAGACAGCAAAAATCATGATGATCGAGCTGATAACCCGTTTCCTCAATTTTATCGCCGCAATGGAAACATTTTTCTGCAAGTTGTATTTCATCCCTTAGCTCTGCCATACCTTCGTTCTAAATTGCCTGACTAAATAATTGATTTTGTGCTTTTGAACGCAATAATCGCTGATCAAAGGCCATACAGATATTTCTTAAAAAAGAGCGTCCAATAGCAGTACATTGAATTAAGTCGCCGGTTATGGAAACTAAACCATCTGCAACAAGTTCAGACAATTCGTCGATAATCTGCCCATTCAACGGCGCACCTGTCGGCAACTGCACTTTACCTTTACACATCATATCGAGGATATAACGCCTTACAAGAAGGTCCTCCTCGTTGAGTATATGTCCTTTTACAACGGGCAATACCCCTGCGTCGATAAGTTTATGGTATTCTTCTACGGTCTTCACATTTTGGGCAAAAGCCCCCCAAGCATCACTGATCGAAGAGACGCCAATACCGATTAAAAGGGGGCTAAACCGATCAGCATACCCCATAAAATTGCGATGTAATCGCTCTTGTTGAAAAGCCACAAATAACTCGTCCTCTCTTTTCGCAAAATGATCCATACCGACATCTTCATAGCCATGGGCTAAAATCATTTTTTTCCCAAGATTATACAGGGCAAGTTTGGCCGCACCATTCGGTAGATCTGCTTCGGTATAATGTCGTTGACCGGGTTTTATCCAAGGCACGTGGGCATAGCTATAAAAAGAGATCCGGTCTGGAGCGAGCAGCATCGACTTTTGAATGGTATCGGCGACGGTCGAAAGCGTCTGCTTAGGCAATCCGTAAATCAGGTCAAAATTAATGGACTCAAATCCGATTTTCCGCGCATTCAGCATAACCTCTTCCACTTCCGCTGATGTTTGATGCCGGTTGATCACAAACTGTACAAGTGGATCAAAATCCTGTATTCCCAGGCTCAAGCGCCGAAATCCCAAGTCAAATAAGGTTTCTAAATGTGTGACGCTTGTATTAGCAGGATGAGCTTCGAAAGAGAATGAACGATCAGGAGCCAGGTCTGCGTGTTTAAGGATCCCCTCAATCAGTACCTTCAAATTATCCGGATGGAAAAAGGTCGGAGTACCACCACCCAAATGTATTTCTGCCAATAACGGTCTTTCTCCTTTAAATAAAGCGACATACATTTCCCATTCTTTCAAAAGAGAGGCAATATAAGGTTCTTCAACGCGATGGTTTTTTGTAATGCGCGTATTGCAGCCACAATAAGTACAGAGGCTTTCACAAAAAGGAAGGTGTATATATAAGCTAATACCTTTTTCTTTCGACTGCTGGAAAGTTTGGTAGACTTGATTAGTCCAAGCCGCCCGAGAAAATGCTTCATTATCCCAAAAGGGAACAGTAGGATAGCTTGTATAGCGCGGTGCGGCAACATTATATTTTTGCACCAATTCTTCCATTGTAACCTGCGATGTAATCATTTTATTTTATTTTTTTAGCACAATCGTTTAGACAACAACAGGCTTTACCAACACATTTTTCTAATCCCCATAAGTTGAGATTCCGGACGGTCTGCTCTGCCAGTCCTTTTGGACTCTGATCTTCAAATGGTGCATTGGCAATCTGAATATTAAGATCTCCAGCCTTTACCAGATCGATATGAGCAGTATCCTTACTGCGGGTCATAATCTTATTGATCCCTAACCCTTTTAAATTAAGTAGCATGCTCTCGTCCAAAATATCGCTCACGGAAATAACTACCGCATCTTTTCCACGCGCATAATTCTGTGTCTCCGCATTTAATCCATTTGAAATCAAAGTCAAATCATGTTGTTTGGCATTTGCCAATGCCCAAAACTCTTTTTCAAATGACCTTACATTATATACTACTACTTTCATTCTGATTCTACAATCACCAATTAAGGTTTATCCTAAGAACAAAAGTAAATCATGCATATGGGCAAAAAGATGATATAGCACCACACCTTAAAATGATATTTATCACAATTCACAAAAACTTGCATGATTTCGCAAATACCAACAGTTATGTACTAAAAAAGGCGTGTTCAGAAAAACTGAACACGCCTTTTTTTTGTTGATTTTTAAATCTTCGTTTCTGTCACCTACTGCTTCACATCCCGCAGGTTCTTGATGGAATTGATGTATATTTTGCCTTTTTCTTTTGAAATCAATTTTTCTTCTTTAAAATCAGAGAGCATACGGGAAACAGTTTCATTGGCTGTCCCTGCAATTGAAGCCAGACCATCCCGTGTCACGTCAATTGTACATGCATTGACCTCGTTTATATTGATTCCACTTTTTTCAGCAACACTGATCAACGCGTTTGCGACCCGCTTACGGACAGAATGATAGGCAAAGCCAAGCAATTGTTCTTCCTTTTCCCGTAAATCGACAGAAAGAAGCTTAATAAATTTACTGGCTATTGCAGGCTTTTTCCATAACAGCTCCAGAAAACTGTCTTTTGGTATCAAGACAATTTCACTTGGCTCAACTGCTTCGGCGTAGTCTTCATAATTATCATTCAACAAAATCGAGGCATAGCCAAAATAATTTCCTGAAATAAAAATACCCGTAGACAGCTCGCGTCCATCTTTATAAGACTTAAAACTGCGCACCTGTCCAGATTTCACAAAATAGACATATGTTGGCGAATCGTCTTTTTCATAAATAGACTGTTTTTTCTTCACGGTTTTCACGCGTGAATTAGCGAGAAGTTCATGTAGCAATAATACCTGCTCTTCAGCACTCAAACTCAAATCATCTTCCTGCGAAACATCTGCTGCCAGCTGCTCATGTCTTTTGAGGCGCACATCTATTGCATTCATCAATTCAACATCATCAAAAGGTTTGGTCAGATAATCATCTGCTCCCATCTCCATCGCTTTGCGCATATCTGCGCGTTCCGCTTTGGCAGTCAGAAAAATGAACGGAATTTTGGTTGTACTTTCAATTTTGCTTAACATAAATAAGACGCCGTAACCATCCAATTCAGGCATCATGATATCACAGAGAATCAAATCAGGAATATGTCTTGTCGCCAGGTCGACGCCAACGCGCCCATTTTCGGCTGTAATGACATCATACCTACCTGTCAACTCCAATATTTCGGTAGTCCCTTCTCGGATATCGATATTATCTTCAATAATTAGAATTGTCTTTTTATTTCTCATCTGCAATTATTTATTCTGTCCTTTTTATGTTTTAGACCCTTTTATGCTTTGCCTCTATTTATCTACAACGCTCTCCTTGAAGCGCACGCGGAATGAAGTTCCTTTATGTACTTCCGATTCAAATTCCATCTGACCTTCCATCAATTCGATATACCGTTTTACGATATTCAGACCTAATCCCGTACCAGGGATATTACCTGTATTATGTGCTCTAAAAAAAGGCTCAAACAAATGTACCTGATCTTCCTCGGGTATACCAATACCATTGTCTTTCACGGATATTAAGCAGCCTTCTTCGTCGATACAGGTTGTGAATTCGATCAAGGTATCTTCTCCGGAATATTTGATCGCGTTGGAGATTAAGTTGACCAAAGCATTTTTCAACAAATTTGGATCTAGGGTGAAATGCCCAATTTCTCCGGTATGTTGGTATACAATATGCTGATTTTTCTTACAGATCAATTGCATTTCTTCGGTGATCTCTTCTGCCAGCTCAACGAGATTGATGTATTGCTTATTCATCGCAACAATACCCGCTTCCAATTTTTCAAGTGACAGAAAGTCGTTCAGGATACTTGTGAGCAATTGAACTGCACCTTTAATTTTATTGGTGTGTTTAATGATATTAGCCTTATCATCCGGTCGTTCGGAATACTTTTCAATCAGAGAAGCCGAAAGCTGAACCGAGCTTAAAGGTGTCCGGAACTCATGCGAGGCCATGGACACAAACCGTGATTTCAGCTGGTTAAGTTCAATTTCTTTTTCCAAAGACTTTGAGACTTCTGCTTTAGCTTTTTCAAGTTCAGATACCAGAGAGATCAGGTCGCGTGTACGCTCACTGACTTTATGTTCAAGTTCGGTTGCATGTTGCTTGAGCATATCCTCGGCAGCTTTCTCACGCGATAAATCGTGAATAAAGCCAGTAAAGATATTCTTATCTTTTAACCAAACCTCACTGACTGCCAAGCGGAATGGAAATGTTTCTCCATTTTTCTTTAAGCCCATCACTTCACGACCGATTCCGATAATTTTCTTGTGGCCTGTGGTTTGGTAATTATGCAGATAACCATCGTGATTACCACGATCAGGTTCAGGCATTAACATGGAGATATTGTGTCCGATCACTTCTTCAGCCTGATAACCGAACAATTCCAAGGCAGCAGGGTTAATGCTTTCCACATTCCCCCTGTTGTCTATGGTAATTATTCCATCAATAGCGTGATCTATTATAGCAGCTAAAAGCCTTCCACCGTCCATGATCGTTGCTTATTTTACCAGTTTCTTGTATTTAATACGGTGCGGTGTCACGTCACCAACACGTTTTCTACGGTTTTCTTCATATTCAGTGTAGTTACCTTCAAAGAAATAAACCTGTGAATCCCCTTCAAAAGCAAGGATATGTGTACAGATACGATCCAGGAACCATCTATCGTGGGAGATCACAACGGCACAACCGCCGAAATTCTCCAAGCCTTCTTCCAGTGCTCGTAAGGTATTTACATCAATATCATTGGTCGGCTCATCAAGTAAGAGCACATTTGAGCCTTCTTTGAGTGTAATAGCCAAGTGAACACGGTTACGTTCTCCACCGGAAAGTACACCTACTTTCTTTTGTTGATCAGCACCGTTAAAATTAAATTTGGAAACGTAAGCTCTTGAGTTTACCGAGCGATTGCCCAGCATCATATTGTCGCTGCCACCCGTAATATTTTCCCAAACCGATTTTTCAGGATCGAGGTCGTGGTGCATTTGGTCTACGTAACCCAATTTTACTGTTTCTCCGACCTTGAACGAACCCGTGTCAGGTGTTTCCTGACCTGTAATCAGACGGAATAAGGTTGTTTTACCCGCACCGTTGGGTCCAATAATTCCTACGATACCCGCAGGCGGCAACATGAAGCTTAAGTTCTCAAATAAAATGCGATCGCCATAGGCTTTGGAGATATTCGTTGCCTCAATGACAGCGTTCCCCAGACGTGGCCCCGGCGGAATAAACAATTCCAATTTTTCTTCGCGTTCTTTCGTTTCCTCAGAAGCTAATTTTTCATAGTTATGCAAACGTGCTTTCGATTTAGCATGACGTGCTTTCGGTGCCATACGCACCCATTCCAGCTCACGCTCCAGGGTTTTTTGACGTTTGGTTTCCTGCTTTTCTTCCTGCGCGAGACGTTTTGCTTTTTGATCTAACCAAGAAGAATAATTTCCTTTCCAGGGAATACCTTCACCGCGATCCAATTCAAGAATCCATCCAGCAACATTATCCAAGAAATAACGGTCGTGGGTAACGGCGATGACAGTTCCTTTATATTGTTTTAAATGTTGTTCTAACCAATCGATCGACTCGGCATCCAAGTGGTTGGTCGGCTCATCTAAGAGCAATACGTCTGGTTCCTGCAATAATAAGCGACATAATGCTACACGTCTACGCTCACCACCTGACAAATTGACAATCTTCGCATCTGGTTCAGGGCAACGTAAAGCATCCATTGCTCTTTCTAATTTCGAATCGATTTCCCAAGCGTTAGTGGCATCAATGATATCCTGAAGTTCACCTTGTCTTGCCAACAATTTATCCATCTCATCGGCATTTTCATAAACCTCAGGCAGGCCAAATTTTTCATTGATTTCTTCATATTCCTGTAAGATGGCTGTAATTTCGGCAACACCTTCCTGTACCACTTCAAGAACAGTCTTTTCAAGATCCAATTGAGGTTCTTGCGCTAAATAACCCACAGAATAACCAGGGGAGAACACCACCTCGCCTTGATATGACTTATCCAATCCAGCGATAATTTTTAATAGGGAAGATTTACCTGATCCATTCAAACCGATCACGCCGATCTTCGCACCATAGAAAAAAGATAAATAGATATTTTTTAAAACTTGTTTTTGAGGCGGATAGATCTTGTTGACACCCGCCATCGAAAAAATGATCTTCTCGTCTGACATAAAATTTAAAAAAATTCGAAAACTCTTGTTATATTAACATACAAATGTAATCTTTTATACTGACATTTTGGACGTATAACGGTCATGGCTTAATTGTTGATGACATTATTTAAAATAATTTTAAGGTTTGAAATGCAGAATTTACTACATTTATATATCCTTAATATAAAACAGAAAGGTATTCAATGGAAGCAAAATTTTCACCGCGCGTAAAGGATGTCATATCGTACAGTAGAGAGGAAGCTTTAAGATTGCGTCACGATTATATAGGAACAGAGCATTTATTGCTTGGATTGATTCGTGAAGGCGATGGAATGGCGATAAAGATCCTTAAAAACATAGGCATTGACACGGCAGCACTACGTCAATCTGTGGAGGACGCAGTGAAGGGGGCATCGGTTTCACGAGCACCTATTGGCAATATGCCATTAACAAAACAGGCTGAAAAAGTTTTGAAGATCACTTATTTGGAAGCTAAAATATTCAAATCGGATATCATCGGAACGGAGCATCTATTATTGGCTATCTTACGGGATGAAGATAATATTGCTTCTCAGATTTTACAACAATACAATGTGACTTACGACATCTTCAAATCTGAAGTTGAGCAAAATAGAACGACGATCAAGGACGAAGCTCCGGGCTCTCCTACCGGCGATGATGATTTTGCAGAGGATGATCAATATATCCAACCTAAAAAAGTTTCGGACATTAAATCCAAAACTCCAGTATTGGACAACTTTGGCCGTGATTTGACCAAAGCTGCCGAAGAGGGTAAATTGGATCCTATTGTAGGTCGCGAAAAAGAGATTGAGCGTGTGTCTCAAATTTTATCCCGACGCAAGAAGAACAATCCGTTGTTAATCGGTGAACCGGGAGTTGGTAAATCAGCTATTGCGGAGGGACTTGCGCTTCGCATTGTCCAACGCAAGGTATCGCGTGTACTCTTCAATAAGCGTGTAGTTACATTGGATCTAGCTTCATTGGTTGCCGGGACGAAATATCGCGGTCAATTTGAAGAACGTATGAAAGCGGTTATGAATGAACTGGAGAAATCACCGGATGTCATCTTATTTATCGATGAGATTCACACCATCGTTGGTGCAGGTGGCGCTTCAGGATCGTTAGATGCTTCCAATATGTTCAAACCAGCCTTGGCAAGAGGAGAAATCCAATGTATTGGTGCAACAACATTGGACGAATATCGTCAATACATTGAAAAAGATGGTGCTTTGGACCGTCGTTTCCAACGTGTAACGATTGAACCGGCTACACATGACGAAACAGTTGAAATATTGAATCGTATCAAAGAGAAATATGAGGATCACCACAACGTGACCTACACTTCAGAAGCGATCGAAGCCTGTGTGTCGTTAACAACACGTTACATTACAGACAGGTTCTTACCAGATAAGGCTATTGATGCTTTGGATGAGGCAGGCTCTCGCGTGCACTTAAACAATATTCATGTACCGCAGTCCATTATTGACATTGAGAATAAAATTGAAGAGGTCAAATTGGAAAAGAACAAAGTCGTTCGTAGTCAAAAATACGAAGAGGCTGCCAAATTGCGTGATACGGAGAAAAAATTGATCGAGGAGCTCGAGAAAGAAAAAATCGCTTGGGAAGAAGAGACGAAGTCTAAACGCTATACTGTTTCGGAAGAAAATGTTGCTGAAGTAGTAGCCATGATGACAGGTATTCCAGTACAACGTGTTAGTCAAACAGACAGTCAAAAACTGTTGAATATGGCTGAGTTGATGAAGGGAAGAATCATTGGTCAAGATGACGCTGTAGGTAAATTGGTGAAAGCTATACAACGTACCCGTGCGGGTTTGAAGGATCCTAAAAAGCCAATCGGTTCGTTTATCTTCTTAGGTCCTACTGGTGTCGGTAAAACAGAGTTGGCTAAGGAATTAGCGCGATTTATGTTTGATACAGAAGATGCGCTGATCCAAATAGACATGAGTGAGTACATGGAGAAATTCGCGGTATCTCGCCTTGTTGGAGCGCCTCCAGGATATGTCGGCTACGAAGAAGGTGGTCAATTGACTGAAAAAGTACGTCGTAAACCTTATGCGGTTGTCTTATTGGATGAGATTGAGAAAGCTCACCCAGATGTGTTTAACCTCATGCTACAGGTATTGGACGAGGGTCAACTGACAGATAGTTTAGGCCGTAAAGTGGATTTCAGAAATACCATAATCATTATGACTTCAAATATTGGTGCACGCCAATTGAAGGAATTTGGTCAGGGTGTTGGTTTCACCACTGCGGCAAAATCACAACAATCTGATGCGCATTCACGTGGAGTTATCGAAACCGCTTTGAAAAGAGCCTTTGCTCCAGAATTTTTGAACCGTATTGATGATGTGATTGTGTTCAATTCATTGACAAAAGAGAATATCTTCAAAATCATTGATATTGAGTTGAGGTCATTGTTCAAACGTATCGCTGATTTGGGTTATACGATCAATTTGACAGATGAGGCAAAAGATTTCATTGCGGACAAAGGTTATGACAGTAATTTTGGTGCACGTCCATTAAAACGAGCAATCCAGAAATATCTCGAAGATCCTATTGCAGAAGAAATCCTCAAAGGAAATGTGCAAACTGGTTCAGTTTTGACCGTGAGCATTAATCCGGAAACCAAAGATATTGAGGTTTCTAGCTCAGATTCGAAGTCTTCGAAAGACACCGCTGAGAAGTAAGCTTTAGCTGTATCAAAAATAATTTCAATAAAATGCACCTTTATGGTGCATTTTTTGTTGTAAAGAAAGTTGGCGTTAAACTTTCGCACTATTTTATCGTCCTATAATAAAATTGTCACAAATAACACGAACAATATGAAAAGACTTTTATTAGCAGCATTAATTGGAACCGCAGCCTTGGTTTCATTTTCTTCTTGTAAGAAAGAATACGTTACAAACTATTTACCGGGAGTAACTTTTAATACGAAGGTAGTCTCCTCTTCTTGGGGAGTTGACAAAACCGGATATTCTTTCTCAAATGAATTGGACTTTCCCGAATTAGATGCAAAATATTTCGACTACGGACACGTGGGAGTAGCTGTATCATTTGATAATGATCCAAATTATTTCATCAACATTCCTTCAGCTATCGGCCCTTATAATTATCGCGTGGAGTATAAAATTGGTAAAGTATATCTCTATGCTGATTATGTGGGTAGCGACAATAAACCAGTCCGTCCGGACAATATGTTAGTAAAAGTAACATTAACGGATGCTGATAACGGTGGAAACTAAATAAAAAAGGTCTTAGAGAATCTCTAAGACCTTTTTTTATTTAGTAGCTATCCTTTCAGTAATAACTCTGCATGTTCAAGTGCCGCGTCTGTTGGATTGGTACCACTGAGCATCTGAGCAATTTCCTTGACCCTCCCTTCTTGATCTAATCGAACAATGTTAGAGATTGTCCGATTGGCTTTATCTTCCTTATACACTTTATAATGTGCAGCACCTTTAGCTGCGATTTGGGGTAAATGGGAAATAGCAATGACCTGCATGTTCTCTGCAAGGCTTTCCATCACCTCCCCCACACGCAACGCTACCTCTCCAGAGATTCCGGTATCGATTTCATCAAAAATAATGGTCGGTAATGCAGAGGTTTTTGCAACCAGGGATTTAATGGCCAACATCACCCTGGAGAGCTCTCCGCCAGAGGCAACCCGATGAATGGATTGCAATGCCTGTCCTTTATTGGCCGAAAATAAAAACTGTATTGAATCTATTCCCGATTCCCGCATATCCCCTTCCTTCAATGGCTCGAGATTAATTTGCAACAATGCATTGGGCATCCCTACATTTGACAAAGTAGCCTGTACATCTTTTGCGATTAAATCCAAGACTTTCTTTCTGGCTGCTGAGAGTTCTTTTCCTTTATTTTGAGCAATAGCTAATTTAGCAACTACTTCTTTCTCCAGTCGCTCCAATTGCTCATCCGAGGAATTTATAGCAAACAGTTTGGATTCTAAATCATCGCGTAATTTGATCAGCTCCTCAACGGAGTCCACATGATGTTTTTTCTGTAAAGAATATAATAAACTCAAGCGTTCATTGATCTCCAACAAAGTACCTTCGTCGATTTGGGTATCCTCATCAAGCGAACTCAGCTCTGCTGCGACGTCCTTCAGCTCAATCCATGTACTCTTTAATCGTGCAGCCAAATCTGCCGCCTCAGGCAGAAATGAAACAATACCTTCCACTTGGCTCATCGCCTCTTTTAAACGGCTTAAAACTGCCGTATCTTCATTTACCAATAGATGTGACGCACCAGTTAATGCACGCTTGATATCTTCTGCGTTTTCCAGCTGCCGCTGTTGTACTTCGAGTTGTCCCTGCTCATCTGCCACCAATCGGGCGGCATCAAGCTCATCAAATTGAAACTGAAAATAATCCTGCTCAATAGCGGCTTTCTTGACAATTTCCTTAAACTCTTCGAGTTCTTTTTTCGCCCTCTTGTAAGCGAAAAAGCTCGCTCGATATTTTTGCTTGAGGCCAAATGAACCTGCAACACTATCGACCACAAGGAACTGAAAATCTTCTGTATTAATCTGCAATGTTGCATGTTGCGAATGCACATCAATCAACTGCTCACCTAAAGCTTTGAGGATCGCCAGTGTGACCGGTGAATCATTAATAAATGCCCGAGATTTACCATCGGGCGAGATTTCTCTTCGAATAATGGTGTGGTCCGCGTAATCGAGATCATTTTCCTCAAAAAAAACAAGTAGCTGATAAGACCCAACTTTAAATTCCCCTTCTATCACACATTTCTTGGTTGGGTCGAAAAAATGCTTCCCTTCGGCCCTATTTCCTAAGATCAGCGATAATGCGCCCATGATAATAGATTTACCGGCACCGGTTTCGCCGGTAATCATATTTAAACCTTTATCAAATTGGATTTCCAATTCGTTGATGAGCGCATAATTTCTAATATGTAAGGTATCTAGCATATTCTTGCAGGTCTATTTTACAGTTTGGAGGAAAAACCGTCCTCAATCGGATCCTATATTTATGAACCTTTCTGTAGGTAATTTACCTAAAACTCAGGCAATTTCAATACGTTTTATTTTAAAAAAACATAAATTCTCTTTACTGACTTTCTCAATTTTGACATTTACAAGTACTAAATACTAAAAATAATATCAATTATCCAAACAAAAACCGGAAATTAAGCTATTATTCTTAGTAAACTGATTCTTTTTTTGACAAAAGAATGTTCTCATTCAGCACTATTGACATGAATAAATCCTATTTTTATGGCATGCAAGATTATAGTGCCACGCTCAAAAAATACATGCCCGAAGAAGCAGCTCCTATTATATCCAACTGGATTAATCATACCCGCTGTTTATTTAAGATCTCTCGTTCAAGGAGTACCAAGCTAGGAGATTACCGTGCGCCGTTTAGAGGAAGCCCGCACCGCATCTCAGTCAACCATGACTTAAATTCTTATTCCTTTTTGATTACGACGATCCATGAATTTGCGCATTTACAAACATGGAATAAACATCAGCATCGTGTCAAGCCACATGGTACAGAGTGGAAAAATAATTTCAAGGAACTGATGGAACCCTTCCTTAAATTGAATATTTTTCCTACCGATATCAGCAGTGCTATTCATCGTTATATGGAAAATCCTGCGGCTTCGAGCTGCACGGACCTTCACCTGTTTCGAACCTTAAAATCATACGATACCGTCAAAACCAGTGCCCTTACGGTGGAATCCCTAGAGGATGGTCATTTCTTTAGGTTGCAAAATGGTCGCTCATTTCAACGTATTGAAAAAATAAGAAAACGCTATAAGTGCATGGAATTGAGTAGCAAACGCATGTACTTATTTAATCCAATAGCGGAGGTATTTCTGCTCGAACAATGATTTTTGATAAATACATTCATTATATTTTTATCTTTGCTAACTTAGGAAATAAATAAAGAGAGCTTTTATGTTACACTTACACTCGACTATAGCAATTGTATTATTGCTAGCCCTGGTGATATCGATCGTGATCACCCTATCAAACTATTTAGGCAACAAACCGTACAACCGTAAAATTGCTTTATTGGGTTTCATTGCATCGCATATTCAATTATTGGTGGGATTGATCTTATTCTTTTATTTAAAGTATCCATCGATGATCTCTGGCGCCGTAATGAAAGATCCGACATTACGTTTTAAAATCATCGAACACCCTTTAACCATGATCATTGCTATTGTATTGATTACAATTGGTTACTCTAAAGCTAAAAAGATTGAAAATGCAAAAAAAGCAAACCAAACGGTTGTTATTTTCTATATCATCGGTTTGATTTTGATTCTTTCACGTATTCCTTGGTCTACTTGGTCTCTTTTCGCGTAGTCTGCGATAATCATACAAAAGAAGGCCTCACCGTTGTGAGGCCTTTTTTGTGCCTTATAGATCATGAAAGCATAACGGGACGGGATCGTCAACAATGAACTTGAGTTTAAAAAAAGGATTAAAATAAAAAAGCCCCAGTAAACTGGGGCTTTCAAATATCTTAGTTTACTTTTAATTAGTCACGGTTTTTTCCAAATCCCAAAATTCCGAAAACGGTTTTGAATGCGATAAGTGCACCTACGATCATAGCAATATTAGCTATTGCGGAAAACAAAAAAGTTTGTTGGCCCAATGCCGTACATACATCCGGTACAAAACGGATAAATGTACCTATTAAACCTAAAGCGATCGCTACTACCAATGTTTTGTAGTAATGAGTTTGGTTTGCATTATTATCAGTTGTCTTTGGACCTCTTGGTTGTACAGTTTCTGCCATTTCAATTTCGATTTTATTCGATACAAATGTACAAAATAATCTATGTTAGAAAAATAAAAATGAAAAAAGCGGAACCACTGTCATTTCATCCCCCAATACTGATAAATTAACCCCGTTTGACGCATTTAAAATATCTTTAAATGGCGCCGTATAGACGCTTGAAAAATCTACTCAGCGTCACCTTTACCTACAAAACTATCCAACTCTTTATTTACCTCATCCAGCAACTGTTGCTCTGTTGGTAAATAAAGCTCATATTGACTGGCGACAATCTGCTTTTGGTCTTCCGGAAGGGTAAATTTGACGACCGCATCGTTTTTACTGGCACAAAGTAAGATGCCAACTGTCGGATGCTCATGCGGAAGTTTTTCTATACGATCATAGTAATTGACATACATCTGCAATTGACCGATGTCCTGATGCGTTAATTTATGGGTTTTAATTTCAATGATCACAAAACTTTGCAGCAGACGGTTGTAAAAGACCAGGTCAACGAAAAATTCATCGCCCTCGATATGGATCCGTTTTTGTCTAGCGACGAATGAGAAGCCATTTCCTAATTCGAGTAAGAACTCTTGAAGATGGGCAATAATGGCTCCCTCAAGATCTTTCTCATAGTAAGCGCTTTCGCGTTTCAAACCCAAAAATTCCAGTACCATTGGATCTTTGATAATCTCCTTCGCATCAGAAGGTATCTTTTCCTTTTTTGCTACAGCCAGTACACTTTCCTTATCGTTGCTAAGCAGCAAGCGTTCATATAGATTAGTATTAATCTGCCGCTCAAGCTGTCTGACTGTCCAATTATTCTTTATGGTTTCGGCAATATAAAACTCCCGCTGTTCCTCGCTATTAAGACTTAAAAGCAGCTTATACTGGCTCCAACTCAATTGCGTCCACAGTGTAGACACAATTGGAAATGTGCGATAAAATTGGCGGTACCAATTTAGCTGTCTATACGAAAAACCACTACCAAACTCAGGCTGTAATTCTGCTGAAAGATATTTTATGATGTATTTCCCATAATCCGCTCTATCCTTACCTTCCTGCTCCTGTTCAAAAATACGTTGGCCAATATGCCAGTACATCAATGTGCGCTGATGATCGACAGCACGAATCGCATTATCTTTGGACTGCGCAATAATTGCCTTTATATCGGATACTAAAGTTTGATCGGACAACATAATTGTTTATTTTATTGGTATTACTTCTGTAAGTGAGCAATACAAAGATAGCAAAAAAACAAACAATATACTAAATATTTTAGTAAATAAATTAAAAAATAATTTCCTTTAGCATGTCTGACTTTAAATGTATAATACCTCAATAACAACCATCCTATGGAAGGGCTAATCTATTGACTTAGATACTCCAATGCTTTTTCCATTACCTCATCCCTACCTTCGCGAATCCCCTTGATACTCGGTTTGACAATCTCATCAATTTTAATACCTACACGCTGGGTTTCACGTTGATCGGGATAATATATCCCCAGTCCGGAAAGCATTGTCCGCTGATTGCCCGGTAACTCTATGGAACTGACATTGCCATCAGCACCCGCTGTCGGTGATCCGAAAACCTTGACATTGGAAGCTGCCTGATAAGCCATCACATGATATTCCGCAGAACTCTGGGTATCTTCATTGACCAGAATAGCCACTTTCCCCTGATAGCAATCATTGGTATTCTCCCCAACTTGTAATGGGCTGCTCATTACAAAAGTGCCGGGATATTGAAGGCTCGTACTGCTAAAACGAACGAAATCAGTAGGCTTGGTCAACAACAAGGGTGTAAGCTTGAATACTAAAAAATCACCGGGATAATTGCGGTCATCAATCACAATACCTTTTACCTTGCTCCAGTTTGCCATATTTTCTGTGATCATCTTAGCACGCAGTAAACTGTGATTGATATACAAAATATTATTGTCCAGCATCTTAAAAGGCACGGTATCTCTTGAAGCAGGTTTAATTTGGCTAGAGGGTATCGCAGCAATATCTACTTTAATCGGCCGGCCATCACGCACTAACTCACAGGGCACAATCTCGCTATTGCTTGTCACAAGCTTTCGCGCCAGATCACGGTTGGCTACAGCTTCATTCGGTGTACTCATATAAGCCCAAAGCGAATCTCTGATTTCTTCAATCTTTTTATGTTCCTTACTGATGAGCACATCTCCTATGCTAAGTTTATCTCCGGATTTCTCACTATCAAAAACTTTAGTTACCACAGCTTTTCCTTCTATCATTCGGATCTCCACCGGCATACGGTACTTGCCATAATAATTTATCAGTCCTTTGGGCATGCTCCAGAGTCCGGTATGTGCATCTTTTACCTGGGATACCATCTTGAGAAGTGAAAGGCCATAAGAACGATCATCCCGACTCAGGATCATTTCGGGCACAGCGGTCTTTAAAACAGCATCCCATTTCGGATCCGTCAGATGTTTATAGGGGGAAAAATATTCGATCATATTCCAAAAGCGAAAGAGCGCCAATAAACGAAACCCCGCATCTGCAGAAAATACATTTTCATATTTTTTTTCATTCTTGAAAAGAACATTGCCAGCACCTCCAGCAAAACCAAAATAATGATGTTGATCAAAATTACTGTAGCGAATACGTCTTAATTTATTCTTGATATCATTGTTAAAAGAGAGACCATCAATCCAGCTATAATCTACTTCATGAACCACATTTTCAAGCTGTGGCTTGGCATAGTTGGCCGTGGCACCGAGACTGTCTAAGAGCATCGCATAATGAGCCTCAACAGATTTATTATCCTTTGCTCTAATAATAGCGTCAATGGACTTAAACAACTGCTGATCCCAATCATATTTTCCTTGCGCCACAGCGGGATGTCTATATTTCAGGAAACCCCATATTCTCCCTAAATCCACTAAGCATTGATCAATCTCGGGCGTAGTATTAAAATCAGAAATCCCCGAACTTGCAGGTTCACTGATCCCTTTCGCAAATGGCACAAACATTCCTACTTCTTTGGTAATATCCTTACCATCTACAGTAATGAGCACATCATCAACCCACATCTTACCTTCCCCAGAAAGAAAAAATGCAATGGATATCCCTTCGGTCTGGTTTGGCACCAATTTAGTTTTCAGCTTAATATTTTCCCAGTTTTTTGTCCCATTCATTTGGCGGTTAGCCATATTGTCGAAAAAGACTTTGGGATCGATCCGTAGCATCATCGACGCATAAGACCCTGCGATGATATTCTCACGCTTGATCATCGCAGACACTTCAATGGAATCCCCCTTTAAATTTGATGGTAACCACATCATAATCCCTCCGAAAGCGCTGTTCTTCTTTATACTTTCAATCCGAAGTGCTCCTTTTGCACTATAATACGTATCGTGATCTATACCACTCTTAAAAGCCGTCGTATCCCCAACCTTGAACCAGGGATTTATAATCGGTTGATCAAATGAAAAGTTAAAATTTTGTTGACTAAACACAGGAGTAGCTACCGTTGTTAGAAAAACAACAAGGAAAATAAATAGGCGATTAGATTTCATAATTGAAAATTTTCATTAAATTAACCATTTAATGAATTATTAACAAAACATTTTTAACTTTCCACAACAATCTTTTTCTCGCTTTCCTCCGAGATTTTAAAATTTTAGGTTCGTTATAAAAAGCAGACAGAAAAGGAAATACACTACAATTTACTTCACATGTGTCCTAAATAAATT
>NZ_DJTD01000008.1:0-99077 GCF_002440385.1 Sphingobacterium sp. UBA6317
GCCTTTTTGAGACAGCCTCTTTCTCCAATGACGTATGTTTTATTCTTCTGATGTGTTCTTTAGTTGCATTAGGAGCGTGTAGGCATTTTTGCTAACGATTTTCTTCCCTTCAAAATCGCGGTAATTCAATACCTTCACTAGTCCTTTTTGAGGCTCCTCAACTGCTATTTCCGCCAGGCGATAATCGCTGTTTCCTTCCGATATGAATACATAATTTTTTCCTTCAAAGTCTACGATACTTTCTTCAGGCAGAGCGTGCCCCAACGTAGCCGTTGTTTGTATTTCAGCATTCATGTATACACCAGGTATCATATTCTGATCATATTTGTCCAAATGACAATGCACATCTGTCATGCCGGAGGGATCGACATCTTTGCCGATCAAATGGATTTTTCCATTGTACTTTTTACTTGGGTTAGCATTGGAGTACGCCAATAGAAGCTGTCCAGGGCGAAGCTGTTCAAGATCCTTTTCATAGACTTTGAGGTTCAGATGGATATCCGTTGGATTGATCAATTCGAAGAGGATATCTGAAGGATTCACATATTTCCCGATGTTGACATTAACCTTGCTCACATAGCCATCTATAGTGCTGTATACGGGAGCACTTTTTCGAATATTTTCAGCAGAAACTGTACTGGGCTGAATATGTATGAGCTCTAGCTGTTTTGCAATGGCATTCATTATAATCTGTTGACTGTTCATTTCGGCCTGAGCTTGCTGCATTACTTTATCGCTACTCGCCTGATTCTGGTTGAGTTCCTTTTGACGTCTGAAGTCAAGCTGGGCAAAATGTAACTTTGATTGGGCCGAGAGATAATCTTGCTGAAGCTGCACAAACTGTGGATTTTCCACAACTGCTATAACATCTCCTTTTGAAACCTTCATACCAGGAAGCAGCTTGGTACTTTTTAAGTATCCTCCTAAAGGAATACTTACCGACACGAAGTTTTGAGGCGGAACATCTATTTTTCCATTGACTTTTAAGATGTTGGTTATCGGTTCGTCCGCAAGCGTTACTATTTCTAAATGCACATTTCGCAACTGGGCATCTGTTAGGGAAACCAGGTTTTCGTCTTTTGGGCCTGGTGGCGTGGAGGCTGCACTTTCCGTATTTCGATGGCAGGAAATACAGAGTACAGCCAACACATAAACCATATAGTGGGATAAAAGATTTTTCGTTTTCATTTTTATCGATTTATCATAATGTAATGAAGCAGAATGGCATTTTCATTGAGCTGCCACAACGCATCCGTATAATTACTTTTCAGTAGGATTGCTTGGTTGACCAAAGTGACAAATTCGAGATAATCTATGGCGCCGTTTGAGAATTTTTTCTGTACGGTTTCAAAGACGATTTCAGCATTCTTGAGTCCTTCGGTTTCATATTGATCGACAATATCAAGACTGGTCTGATAGCGTTGAGAAAGCTCTTGTACTCTTTTTTTAAGCTCAAATTGTGCATTTTGCAATTCGTCGCTGGCGATGGTTTCCGCTAGACGTGCAGTCTCGATCCGAGCTCTCTGTCCTTTGGAAAATAACGGTACGGCAACACCTAACTGTACAGAATGGAATCGCGGACTTGCGTCGTAGGTCCTGTTATCTGGACCGGTACCTTTAAAACTATTTAGATTATAGCCTAATAGCAACTCGGGGAGCAATTTAGATTTTTCAACCCTTGTTGCTTGTTCCGAGACTATTTTTTCTTGTTCCAATACCTTGAGCAAAGGATGATCGGTTATTGATAACTGACGAAATTCGATCTTTTCCATAGAACTTAGGGTGTAGGTCTCTTCCGTATTTAGCAGCCACTGGAATTGCAATTGAAGTACCTTTATCTCATCACGTACCTGTCTTAATTGGATCGTGATAGCTGCTTTTTGATTCTTCGCGGTTACACTTTCAAGGGCATCACTTTCACCTGCTTTTTGACGTAGAATGGTTTTGTCGAGAAAGCTGCTATACAATGACAGTGCTTTAGTCAAAAGCTGTTCCTTTTGTTGCCAATACAGTATGTTGTAATAGGTAAGACTGACAGCCTTTTTAAGCTCAAACTCTTTGAGAGAGACTTGTAGTTGACTTCTTTTCCATTCTTCGGTATAGCGGGCCCGTTGCCTTTTGTAGACCGCAGGAAAACCAAAACGTTGACTGATACTGACCTTTGTATCCTGATAGGCGCTATTGATCTGGCCATAATCCAAACTGATATCCATCTGCGGAATATCGGCAGTGGATGACCCTATTAGCGCTTTGGCATAGGCAGCTCTTAGTTTTTCAATTTTTATGTTATGGTTGTTTTGGAGAGCGAGTTCAATAGATTGATCCAAAGTAACAACAGTCTGTGCTGTTGAATTGTTTGTTGTTAAAAAAATAAATGCAATCAAAAGAGGTGCAACATGTCGTCCTTTTAATTTATTGAGTTTAAATCCCCGTTCTATAGTTACATAAAGCAAAGGGAGAACGAATAATGTTAATAACGTTGCTATAAGCAGGCCACCAATGACAACAGTTGCCAATGGGCGTTGTACCTCAGCTCCAGCGCCATTGCTCAGTGCCATGGGGATAAAGCCCAGTGAGGCAACCGATGCGGTCATCAAAACGGGGCGCAAACGATTTTCTCCGCCATCGACAACAATGCGTACAATATTGCGGATGCCACTTTTTTGAAGCCTGTTAAATTCGGAGATCAATACGATACCATTGAGGACAGCCACGCCAAATAAGGCTATAAATCCAACCCCGGCACTGATACTAAAAGGCATTCCCCTTAGTGCCAACAGGAAAACCCCACCTATAATCGATAATGGGATAGCACTATAGATCAATAAACTTTCTTTAACAGATTTAAACGCAAGGAATAGAAGTATAAAGATTAAGGCTAAAGCAATAGGGACAGCAATCAGGAGGCGTTGTTTGGCATTATTGAGATTTTCAAAAGAACCGCCATATTTGATGGAGTATCCTGTTGGAAGTTTGATTTCCTTATCAATTTTAGCTTGTAGTTCATGGACGATACTTTGTACGTCGCGGTCTTTGATATTAAATCCGACGACAATCCGGCGTTGTGCGTTTTCACGTTGGATCTGATTTGGCCCTTGCTCAATGGCCACACGTGCCAATTGGGAAAGTGGAATTTGGTTGCCCGTAGGCGTGGGGATTAAAAGGTTACGGATATCGGTAATATTCTTTCGGTCCTTGGCGGCTAGGCGGACGACCATGTCAAAGCGTTTCTCTCCTTCGAATACCAGACCTGTACTCTGTCCAGCAAAAGCAGCATTTATGGTTCTATTTACGTCAGTAATGGAGAGTCGATGCTGGGCGATCATTGGACGGTTATAGGTTATGACGACTTGTGGAAGTCCGCCAATAGGTTCGACGTAGAGATTTTGGGCTCCTTGGACCGTTTCAATGATTTTACCTATTTGCTGTGCATGTAAGGCCAGAGAATCGAGGTTGTCTCCAAATATTTTGAGGACAACATCCTGCCGCGCCCCCGTCATCAGTTCGTTGAACCGCATTTGGACGGGGTACTGAAAGCCGGCCGTAATACCGGGTACATCCGTCAAGGCCATACTCATTTTTGAAGCAAGTTCTGGAAATGTATGGGCCGAAGACCATTCTTTTTTGTCTTTTAGGATAACCATCATGTCTGATGCTTCCATTGGCATAGGATCGGTTGGCACCTCGCCGCTGCCAATTTTGGTGACTACTTTTTCGACCTCAGGAAATCTGCTTTTCAGAATATGGGCAGCCTTTTGAGTGCTTTCAATTGTCGTAGTCAGGTTACTGCCCGGAAGAACCCGCGTGTCGACTGCAAAATCTCCTTCTTCAAGTGAAGGAATAAATTCCCCGCCGAGGTGACTTAGTGTAACTACGGCAAGTATAAAAAGCGAGATAACCAATGCAAGAATAGTCTTTGGAAGTCGGAGTACTTTGAGTAATACATGGACATAAAATTTTTCAAGTCTTTTCATCAGCCGATCCGAAAGAGAAGGTTTGCTATTTCTCGCACGAAGTAATATTGAACTCATCATCGGTATATAGGTGAGCGATAAAAGGAACGCGCCTAATAAAGCAAATGCAACTGTTTCGGCCATGGGTTTGAACATTTTACCTTCGATTCCTTCCAATGTTAAGATGGGGAGGTAAACGATCAGGATAATGATCTGTCCAAAAACAGCACTGTTCATCATACGACCGGCTGATTCTGTCACCATATCATCCATTTCAGAAGCGGGCACCTTGAGCAATTCTTTGAATCGTTGCTGCTGCATAAGCTGATGCAGCACAGACTCGACAATAATGACAGCCCCATCAATGATTAATCCGAAATCGAGTGCACCGAGACTCATCAGGTTACCACTCACTCCAAAGAGGTTCATCATGCAGATTGCAAATAGCATGGCTAAGGGAATGACGGAGGCCACGAGCAATCCAGCCCGTATATTGCCTAGGAAGAGTACTAGTACAAAGACGACAATTAATGCTCCTTCCAAGAGATTTGTCTGCACCGTACTGATGGCATTATTGACCATTTTGGTACGATCAAGAAAAGGTTCAATAAGGACACCTTTAGGCAATGTTTTTCGGATTTCCTCTACTTTGGCCTTTACATCTGCAATGACTTGGCTGCTATTGGCGCCTTTTAGCATCATCACGACGGCTCCAGCAACTTCACCATTGTCGTTGTAGGTCATCGCGCCATAGCGGGTTGCATAGCCAGGTTGTACTTGAGCAATGTCCCGAATGAAAATCGGTAGGTCGTTTTGCTTACCCGCAATCGCAATATTTTGGATGTCGTCAATGTTGCCGACCAGTCCTTCGCTTCGGATATAAAGGACTGTTGGTCCTTTCTCAATGTATGCGCCGCCGGTGTTTTGGTTATTGGCATTTAGTGCGTCAAAGACATCGTTGATTGTAATCCCATAGGCATTGAGTCTGTCAGGGCTGACAGCGATCTCATATTGTTTCAGCTTTCCTCCGAAACTACTGACTTCAGCTACGCCTTTGACGCCTAGCAGCTGCCTTCTGACAATCCAATCTTGGATAGTACGCAGTTCGGTTACATTATACTTGTGCTCGTATCCCGGCTGGGGTCGAACGACATATTGATAAATTTCTCCAAGACCTGTAGAAATAGGGCCCAGCTGGGGAGAACCTATGCCTGGAGGAATTTCTTGCTGTACCTGTTGCAGACGTTCAGCGACTTGTTGCCGGGCCCAATAGACATCAATGTTGTCATCGAAGACAATGGTTACAAGGGATAGCCCAAATCGCGAAAAACTCCGGATTTCCTGTAATCCAGAAATATTACTGTTGGCCTGTTCGATTGGAAAGGTGATTAATCGTTCAATATCCGTTGCACCAAAAGAAGGGGCAATAGTGATGACCTGCACCTGATTGTTGGTAATATCAGGTACAGCATCAATAGGAAGTTTGGTCACCTGATATGTGCCTATCCCGATTAATGCCAACATCAGTAGTGCTACAATGAGTTTGTTCTTTACAGAGAACTCAATGATTTTCGTAAGCATAATAAATAGATTCTGTTAAATCGTAAAATAATAGCGGAAGACTTCAGCCAAGCGTAGAATCGCAGCGATAAAAAAGGATGCAATTGTGACATGACAAAACTTAAACTTTTACTGACGTGAAAGTTATGGTCGGGTGGAAGTCTTCAACCGAAATAATAAGAAGTATGATGTATTAACAGAATTTGGGCGGCTGCCAAATGGAAGTTATGAATGTATCCTCTATAAACTGATCATTCCAAACAGCGGTATTGTTATTTTTTTCGGGTAAGGATCTATTTTTAATTTTGATAGCAGCAATTTGGGGGCACACAAAAACAGCGTTGTATGAGGTTGTATGCATCATAAAAGGAAGTTTTTGATCTTTCTCATAGTCATCGTCATGTGGGTGATTCTCTAGGTGGTACCCACTGTAGTGTACGTTCAGAAAATCGACGACAGAGAGGCTTGGATTTTTTACTTTGTGCTCAAAATAATGCTCAATCAACAACGGAAATCTCAATAATTGTGAAATTTCGGTTGCCGACGCGATGTAAATCGTCAAGAAGCATATAGCCAGCAGCTTTTTCATCCTAAACAAAGCTATAAAAAATATCATTAAAATATTAATCAAACTTTTCAACGTTCTGCAGCGTTTTATTGAAAAACAAACAAAATGATTGCTGAACCTTAAAAAATTGACTAACCTGTGAACGATATGTGCTAAAGCATAGTCACAGCCATAACAGGTTGCTTAAGGCTAAGTATAAATTTTACAATTCTTTTAACGTATTTGTTGATCAAAATTTATTTCGAATGACTAAAAATACCCCCCAAAAGGTAAATGACCATCTTGCTAATGAACGAACTTTCCTTGCTTGGATCCGGACGAGCCTAGGGATTATGGGATTCGGTTTTGTAGTTGTTAAATTTTCATTATTTATTCGTCAGATTGAGCTCATTTTAAAAAAAGATGTAGTTGCAGGCTCACAGCATGAACATTCTGGCGCTGTTGGCGTTTCCATTGTAGTCATAGGTGCATTGACAGTTATTGTCGCTTTCTTTAAATATCGTAAAACGAACAAACAAATTGAAGCGGAAAACTTTACTCAAACTTCAAATAGCATCACGATTGTGGCTGTGTTAATTTTTGTCATAGGTATTATTCTGAGCTGGTATCTTATCGATGGTCTTTAAGGAGAAAGCGTTAGATCTAGTTCGCGCTGGAATGATTATTCACGCTAACTAGATCTAAATTGACCGTGCATTCGCTATTTACGATACGGGCAAAATATATTATTGCGATGTACACTGCGCGACCGTTATTTGCTTTATTGCGCTACGTTTTTCTAGAAACTGTCGTAGGGCGATCATCAAAAAAGCAAGAAAACCAAAGCCCATCGTAAGCCATGGCGAAAATTCTACACCTTTCGAAACGATAATCCAGCCACCTACGGTAGTTCCCAAGGTTACCCCAAGATTGCCAAATGAAGTCGCTAGACTATTGGCAAATTCTAGCGCCTCGGGTGCAGAGGAAATCATATAGGTAGATGCGTTTAAGAAGCTAGGAGAATAAAGAAATCCCCACAAGGCAATCGTACAAACCGTGGCGAATAGATTGCCATCGGAAAAATACAGTAGTAAGGGGATAATAAGTGTACCCGATAAGAAAAAGGCCGTGGTAAACGTAATATTTCGGTTGAGCATTTTCCCTGCAACCCAGTTAGCAATGACTCCGATAATACCAAATACAAATAACATATAACTAACCATGGTACTGTCCATATTCTTTGCTTTGTTTAAATACTCGGCTAAGTAACTATAGGTAGAAAACCAAGCTGATACCATAAAGAAATTCATGGCGGTGCTGACCAAAAAGATGGGCTTGGTTAATATTTTCATTTGACTTCCATAGGTTTTTTTTTCTTTCACGGGCAACGGAGGAATGGTAAGATAGATCGCTAATAGCGCGATTATACTGACAACTGCCTGTATTGTGAAAGAATATGTCCAAGAAGAAAGACTGGCAATGTAGGTGGCGAAGGGGACGGTTGTTACCATGGCTATCGCAACACCACTGAAAACAATACTCATAAGTTCATTTTCATTTTGTTTCCCCCCTTTTAAAATGGCGACAGACAATGCTGTTGCAATATAGACAGGTTGGAGAAAGGCCGGAAGAATTCTTACAATAAGCAGTAACCAAAAAGGAGGGGATAATGAAGAGACAATCGCTGTGACTAAGAAAATAGCGATGGCAGTTAACATGACTTTCTTGCGGTCGAATCCCGAAGCCAGTAATGTCATAAATGGCCCAGTTATCGCAATGATCAAAGCAAAAGCACTCAATAAATAACCTGCTTTATCGATACTGATATGATAATGATCGGCTAGTTGCGGTAAGATGCCAATAATGCCAAACTCTGTTGTGATTACTGCGAGAAAACCCAAAGCGCCTATATATGCGTATTTTTTCATAAATAAAAACTGTTGTGTATGATTAATTATACGAGCAAATGTAAAGGCAAATACTTGCTTCTGGGTGTCAAGCAGCTATTTGTGTGTTACTAACAAATTTGTAAGTAATGGAAAAAGAAATTGTTATATTGGTCGGATTGTGGCGAACCCAAGGAAGGAAGAGAATGTTGTTTGATGTATAGCGCTTAATGTCTGACTAATTGCTTCCATGATGGATTTTATACCTTTTTTCCTGTAAGGCTACTAAACTTATTGCCAAGTTTGTCCTTATAAAAATCGCCTTCCTTCTTAAAGCTTCTTGCATCTACTTCTTCAAGCAACTGGTTTTTATAAAACACATTTTTTGTGTCTTTTCCAAAATCATTGCCCAAGGGTATAAATGTTTTTACATCGGCACCTGGGATTATTTCCTGATTATAGAACACGTGACTTTTGTCTTTTGAATAGGAGTTGCTTCCGTAAGAGTCAATTTCTTCATCAATAGGATATAATTTAAAAGAGGGGGCATCAACATGCGCATATTTAAAATCTTTTCCTCTGAATAGGATAGTTTTATTGTCGATATTGATATGGTCCTGATCAAGCACACGAATTTTGTGAATGGTGTTAAATGGCCTCTTTACAACAGCTAACCCCTGTTGAAATGGCGGATAATAAATCGTGTCATAAATTTTTATGTAATATTTGTTAATCGCTTCAACGTTTCCAGTATTGGCTAAAATTGCCTTAAAAGTACCGATATTAGGTGAAATATATACGGAGTCTTTATCCTTTAGAAAGTAATCGTTGATGAACGAAAAGGTGTTCCTGTCGACTTTTATGGGATCATTCGAATAGAAGTAATGATCCTTGTCGCGTGCCCAGTTTATATGACCCGCAACCGGCTCATATGTCTTCGGATCTGCGCCTTCGATAATATGGAAGCCCAGGACCTGATCGATATAATAAACGTGAAAACGATCTTTTGGAATCTGCTGGTCAACATAAAAGGAACTTTTGTCTACAAGTTTTTGGGGCATCCCACGAAAATAGACCGCATTTTTATCTTTGGCGATATCTTCTGACAGGACTTCAAACGATTTGGCATCAGCCTGCATTTGTGAAATACCCAAGCTAAACCAATTTCCATTCTGACAATAAGCGATCTGCCCTTTCGAATCAATAAAATAGGAACCCGATTTTTGTTTATTGACGGGTTGGCCAATATTTCGACAAGAGATAAGAAAACAAGAAAAAATACAAGCTACAAAAAAAGCACGTTTTTTAATTTTTGTAATGCAGACAAGTGCTAACATATTCTTTTTTTAATTAGTTATTACCAATTATTTATGAGGGTAATTGCATAAAACTTGCCCCAATAACCTTTAATGAGTTGTCAATGCGTTTCCAGGTTCTAAAATACCGGAATTTTCCTTCGAGTGGTGCCCCCATAACCTGACCTTTGGCCGTCATCGTAACGACTGAAAGTGCGGTATCTCCCACGAGCTTGATCGCATTGATTTCTGTTGCGGCTTGTTCAATAACCATTGCCTTTGACCTATGCGCATTTAGATCCATTTCTTTTGTTAGCATTTGGCCGTCTGGCGCAATTGCTACCAGACTATCGTACAGAAGGAGGTCAAGAGCATCTACATCACTTGCTAGCTGAGCCGCAAAAAGCTGGTTCTCAGCTTCGATAATATCTTCTTTTGTTATTTTGTCCATAGTTAAATCTGATGTTACCATCTTTGTTTTAAGTGTTTATTATTTTAAAAATACTAAATCATTGTTGAGCTTTCGCCATTAGACAATTTCTTTTTTGCGCGCTATGCACCACGAGAACAGTAACTGTTTAAGTTCCTTATGACAATTTGAGATTATTAATTACACCTTCTTTTAGCTCCTTATTTATTTGGTGTAGGCAGCTCCTTAATCCATATATTCTTAAAATCTACGGGTTGACCTTCACTCTGTAAAGCGATAAATCCGCTGCAGAGCAACTTACCGTCGATCTTCATTTTGGGGTCATACCCATTGGCCGTTCCACCTCCAATCTGAGGTTTTGAATATTCTAGTACGGTATCTCCGTTAATGATGTGTTTGATTAACGAATCTCCCAATACAATCAATTCCCCTTTAACCCATTGATCACCATCATAGGTCTTCGAAGTAGAATTTAAACAATGTGAGGAAGCTATTTTGCCCTGATAGACCACATTGGTTCCAGGGGAACACATATTTCCTGTAGGACGGGGTTGACCATCGCTCAATCCTCCTAAAAGTTGCATTTCGACAGAAATAGGCCAGTCCTGTTCCTTCAACATTGTTCTGGGGTCCTGCGAATGAAACATCACGCCGCTGTTACGAAGCGTATAGGAGGGGGCACCTTTATGGAGCGCGCCTACAAATCGATATTCAAACTTTAAATGATAATAAGAAAAGGGTGTTTTATAATATAAATGGCCAAATTGATCATTAAAATCATCATACTGATCATATCTGACCTTAATTATTCCATCTTCGACTCTAAACGTATTTCCGTAGTTCACACCGACATCATGATGATGAATTTTAACAAACCAATCATTGATGTCTTTTCCGTCAAATAATGATTTCCAGCCAGTATTATCTCCCTGGCTTTTCATTCCTGCGCATCCTGCAAAAATAAGGCCGGTAGCTAATATGGAGTAAAGGATTCTTCGCATAACATTGATGTTTGGTTTAAAATTGGATAGCAAGATACGATATATTACACTAAACTACACATTGCTTCAGCGGGTACCTCCGAACTTTACACTTTATTTGATTTGGAATAATCTGTTATTCCAAGTTTGTTTCCGGATGGATCGTTAAATTCAACTGCTAAACCTGTCATGATCTCAAATGGCTCGCTTAAAAATACGATCCCTTTTTCCTTAAGCCGTTCATATGTTGTCTTGACATCGGCAACGGTAAACCAAATCGTCGGTTTGGTATGTTGTAATGTACTAAGAATGATTGCAGGTTCATTGTCACCTATCTTGAAAGCCGTCATTCCCTTATCCGAAAAATCGAATTTAGTTTCTAGGCCAAGTAGATTTCCATAAAATTCCTTTGCCTTCTCGAGATTTTCTACGGGTAGAAAGAAATTGTCGTAATCCAATATTAAACTCATTTTGTTCAGGATTTAATTTGCGATAGGTCAATACCAAATGCCGTCAATTGAGATGCTCCAAATTCAGTAATATAGAAATTTTTATCACTAGGATCTGCTTTTGCTAACCAGCCTTTTACAATCAGAGCCTCTAGTAAAAGTTGGCCGAGTTTTCCGCCGATATGTTCGTAACATAATTTTGCAGGCTTCATTTTATTGTTATTTTTCATTTTCGTCTCTTATATCAAGTTAATCGTTGATTTATAATTTCTTACCTGTAAAAGTATAAAACTTCAAGTGGAAGCTAAATGACCAAAATCATTGATTCAAGTGGCTATTTGACACAATTCAGCGAGCCAATCTTTGTGAGTAGGAAAACAAAATGTATGCAAATTTGGTATCTAGAGTAGGGATTTTATAATTTATGAGAAAAGAACAGGATAAAGAGCAGCAGGTAAAAAGTTTGTTTGGACGATTTAAAGGTGAATTAAGGGATCCTGCTTATGTAAACGTTGATTTTTTGGTTTTACTCGTGGACATCATCCGGCCAAAGCATGTTCATGTACTTTATCAGGTTGATATTCAATTTTTATTGGGCTTTCTTACAGCAGCACCCGAAGAACTCCAATGTTTTCAACTTTATCTCAAAAGAGTCTTGGCTGAAAAAGATTTTGATCAATTGATTTCTGATACCGGTATAATTAGTTACGCAGATTTTTTTTATGAACTAAAAAAAAGAATCACCGAGCGGTATTTGCCTTTTCAACCACCTAAGTCTACTTTACAATATCTGTTAAATCAGGTTTTTTACAAACCTGGGGATGCGGACTGGGTTGCCGCGATTCCGCAACATCAGTTCGATGAGCTGTTTCGTGTATGTCAATTTGAAACGATTTACGATGACAAAACGGGTTTTGGAATGACCGAAATATTGTATGGGTTGGAACTGTTGGTTCAACGTATTACCGGGCGTGCAATGGAAACAGACGTAAACAAGATGGTACCCGAGTTTCAAAATTTTGATAGCCCATTTATTGCTATTATGCGGGAGTTTACCGAATTGAATGATCGTATTTTACAATCAGAATATAAGTTTATTTCCTCGGATGATCTTTCTTATAAACAAATCTTGGTACTTCATAAGCAATGCGAATCGTATATTGAAACGGCTTTCGATAATTCACATCGTTTTGGAATTTCCATCAAAGTGAATCAATCGCTCTTACGTATGCGGCAACAACTGGAAAGGATCCGAGAAATCTTGTCGTTTTTAGTCATCGATCATGCAGATGAAAAGAGGCAAAAGACGATTGCGCTGGGCACTACACTTATTGGTTATAATTCCCGGAAAAGCAATATTCGCAAATTGGTTGGACAGAGTACACAGCTCTTGGCCTACGAAATTACGCATCATACTGCGCAGACCGGTGAGCATTATATTACCTCAAGTAAACAGGAATATTGGAAAATGTTCCGTTCAGCCTGTGGAGGAGGCCTCATTGTCGGCGTTATGTGCATCGTTAAATTATTGTTAGGTAAGATACACAGCAGTGAATTTGGTCATGCATTTCTTTACAGCATGAATTATGCGATTGGCTTTACGTTTATTTATCTTCTTGGTGCAACTTTGGCAACCAAACAGCCTGCGATGACAGCTTCTGCATTGGTGAACGCTATTGAGCAAGGGATTTCCGAACAGGGGGACAGCAAACATCGTTATTGGAAATTTGCTGAATTGTTTGCCCGATTATTTCGGTCTCAGTTTATTGCCTTTATTGGTAATGTTGTGATGGCTTTTCCGATGAGCCTTTTTCTTGTCTGGGTAATTCAACAATTGTTTCAGGTCAATATTGCGAGCGCCAAGTGGTTACATCTGGTCAATGATCTTAATCCAATAAAAACACCGCTGATCTTGCATGCGTCTATCGCCGGTATTTTTCTATTTCTTTCCGGGATTATTGCCGGCAGTATTTCAAACCGAGACAAACACAACTCTGTGTACTACCGCATTCAAGAACATCCCCTATTGAAAAAAATATTCGGCCAGGCAAAAACAAACAAACTAGCTTCGTTTTATGAAAAAAAATGGGCTGGTATCGTATCCAATATTTGGTTTGGGATCTTTATGGGAACGACAGCTTCCGTTGGACTTTTTTTAGGTTTAAATCTAGATATAAGGCACATTACATTCGCCAGTGGGAATCTGGCATTGGGACTATTTGGTCATGGGATGGAGCTATCTACTGATATATGGATTTGGGGCATTTTAGGGATTGGTATCATAGGATTCTTTAATTTTATGGTCAGCTTTTCCCTTTCCTTACTGTTAGCGTTTCGCTCGAGGAACCTTCCATCAAAAGAATTGATTAAAATGGGAAAGGCGGTTTGGATCTATTTCAAAATAAATCCAAAACTATTTTTCTTTCCACCACAAAAAAATTAAAAATGGGAAGCTTCTTCCAGTGTTAGCTGAGCAATCTTGCTATTTTAAGGTCGGCGCAACACCTATACAGCTAGCAGAAGATGTGGCCCTATCTAGACATTGATATCACCCGAAAGATCAGGTTTATCTTCATCATCTTTTTCTTTCTGCTCGGCTTGCGCTTCCTCCCTGTCATGGGTACGATCATCTTTAATACCCGATTGATTGGTATTGGGATCTCTATCTTCTTTGGAAGTGCCCTCTTGTTGAGCTTCGGATAAGTCTGGGCTTGGCTCCCGTGGATTTGGGTTTGGAATGGCTGCGATGATAAGAACAAGCATGCCAACATGCGTTTCTTTGGTGTTTTTAGATCTGTTCATTTTAACGAGTTTTTTAAAAAAGAACATTTTTTGATCCATTATCGTTGGTTCAAATCATATTTTATTTATTGCCAGTGACAATTTCAACTATACCTTCGAGCGAGGTAAGCTTCAATTGTTGGCCGAAGTAACTCTTGTGCTCATCATCGATGTGTATTTCGTTGCCTTCCCATTCCATCGCCAATCGACTAGCCCGGATAGGTTTTATTTTAAATTCGACGTTGGTTCCATTCAATAGTCCATCGATATAGCTAATAAGTTCCTGGCGTTGATCGGCAGTGACAATGATGATATCAAATTGTCCATCTCCAGGGTCAGCGTCAGCAGCAAGAACTAGCCGCGGTCCCATACTTGATATATTCATGATCTCAACAAGTATGCAATCTTTTTTATAATTATTTCCAGCCACTGTGAGTCTTAGTGTGGTAGCTCGGAATGTTTCTACCAGTTTGCGAAGCTGCCTTAGTGCGGTTTTGATTTCATCTTCTGCGCTCAGCTCTTCTGTATTTTTTTTATCCATTTTCTTCATCAGTAAAGGAAATACACCAAAGCCAATGGATTCAATAAAATACAACGGCTTTCTTTCTAGCCCCATAACCATTCCTACATCGAATTTTTTAAGTTGGCAATTTTTCCAGAGATCGATAGCTTTTTCAATGTTCAAAGGAATACCAAGAGAAATAGCAATATTGTTTGCAGTGCCTTGTGGGAGTATGGCGATTGGCCTTTTAAATCGTAGTTTTTTTTCCAATAGCGCCATAATTACCATTCTTATAGTCCCATCACCGCCAGCAAGGGCAATGATGTCTGTCTGCGGGTCGATTTTTTTGACAGCATCTTTTTTGGTTACTACAATGCAATTGTGGCCAAGATCTTCAATCAATTGGCATAGTTCATCTTTGTCTCCTTTTGAGTCATCCCCAGCAGCAGGATTATGTACTAACCTTATGTTTTTGCCATGTTCTTTCATAAAAGCTGAACAAAGCCTGCTTGAGATTGGTTTTCATAGAAAAGGACAGTTATGAATATACTTATTACCAATGATGATGGCATTTATTCACCGGGGATTGCGGCACTGGCAAATGCAGCAAAGGAGTTTGGGACGGTAAAGATTGTTGCGCCCGATGTGGAGCAATCTTCTATGGGACATGCTATTACGCATTCCCGGCCCTTAAGCTACCGACGTGCACCGATAACTTTTGAGGATATTGAAGCGTTTAGGGTAAATGGCACTCCAGCAGACTGTGTGGCGTTGGGTCTACATATGTTTCCCGATACGCAGGTTGTACTTTCGGGTATTAACATGGGACCAAATTTAGGCAATTCCATGTGGCATTCCGGAACTTTGGCTGCGGCAAAGCAGGCGACACTGCTCGGTATTACCGGTATAGCATTGAGCACACCCGTAGGAAAGACCGAGCCGGATTTTGAAGGATTGTATCCGTGGACAACCGATGTGCTGAAGATTTTACTGAAAAATAAAGGCCCTGCTCTCTATAATGTGAATTTTCCAGCCAACCCGGAGGGGCTTTCCTGGACAAGACAATCAGTACGTTTATATGATGGCCGTGTGGTGCCCGGAGAGGATCCTATGGGAAGGAAAAACTATTGGATCACAGTGGTGCCATTAGAACCTGCTGAAAAAGGTACTGATCGCTGGGCAGTAGAACACAATTTGGTTTCTATTACGCCTTTACGTCTTGATCTTACTGCACATGATGAACTTGCAGCAAGGGAGACAGGCGAACATAAATAATAGGTAGTAATAAAAGAAAATACGATGGTAACAGCCGAAAATTTAATACGAAATCTTGGTTTATACTTTACTATTGAACAACTGTAGTTGAATCTATTGGGATCATCAGGTTAAAAGTTATTTTATTGTCCTTTAAATTTACGGCTATTTTTCCCTTATGAATTTTTACTATTTCACTCACAATAAACAATCCTAATCCGAGCCCATTACTATTGACTCCTTTTACAAAAGGTTTAAATAGATCTTTAAGATCCGAATATTGAGGATAGGAGACCTCATTTGTAACACTAAAAATGAAATTTTCTTTTTGAATGAATGCATTTATTTCGATATTTTGAAAAGGATTACCATGTTTTATCGCATTTCCAATTAAATTAGTGAATGCACGCCCCATTTTCTGATGATCACAAGGTACATCAACTGGAAGGTTGATGTTGGCAATTAGTGCTCTGTTATGTAATACTTCAAATTCAGATAAAATTTGCTTGATCAATGCATCCATGCGATAATGATCATTAATTCTAATTAGCTTGTCTTGAAGACGGATACTACTGAAATCTAAAATATCATCTATCACTCCTTTGACGCGTGATGAAGCCTCTTGTATTTTCTTTATTAAGTTTTTTTGGCTTTCATCTTTAATGTTTTCGCCAAGATATTGTGATATCACTTTTACGATGCTGACGGGATTATTTAAGTCGTGAGCCAAGGACGATAAAACAAGTTCTCTGTTTTTGGAATAATTAAGTTCCTGCTCCAATTTTTTCCTCGTATTTCTACGTTCAATAATGGTTTTGAAATCTATTGCAATCAAATCACTGCAAACAGGTAGCAGCGTCTCTAATTTAATTGGGTCGAAGTGTACTGGTTCAGCGTTCATGAAACTCAAGTGCCCAACAATAGAATTATTTTTGTTAATAATTGGGTAAGAGATATAGCTTTTTAAACCGAATTCGTGAAGAACTTGTGTCCATTCGTCGACAGAACACTGCTCGGTATCATCAATGTAAATAGGGGAGAAACCTTTCCTTATTTCCTGATATATTTTAACGTAGTGTTCACTATTTTTATTGACGATCTTCTGAGAATGATAATCGTAAACACACCAATTTCCCCATTTCCGGCCATCTTTCTTGCGTATCATGCCATATCTCATTTTCGTGTGGCCACATAAAGCCTCCAAAATTCTTTGACAGGAGTCGAAGTCGCTCTTCTGTTTATGCATATCGTACCATTGATTTTGATTTAATTGGCTTGGGATCGTCATCTTTATTGCCGGTCGATTGGTTTATTAATAGCTTTGATTTACTGTTGAGGTTGATGCACCTTAGAGTTGTTAAAACCCTTAATTGCACGAAATATAAACACTATCATCGCAAAAAATAAAAGTATATGAATAAAATCTTCAGTTATGAATCCGCCTAAAAAAGTGACCGCCCACATGATCACCATACCGATACCTGCCAAATATAATAGATCTTCCATATTAAATACGATTGTTTATTGAAGAACAATATTATCAGCGAATCGTTTCGTAATTTTATAACGCGATAGGAAAAACTACTAAAAAGAAGCTGTGTTAAGTGAACTCAAACGCTTTAAGAAGAATCATCAGGTTTGAAGATATTGAATATTGTTGTTATAAGCAATACTGATGCGCGTAAAATAGGTATAGTAAAGAATATATATAATGGTTATATTAGTTATTATTAAAATTTCTTTTATGAAACGTATAAACCAATTACTCAAGGGGCTTCTTGCCGTCTTCATTTTATTCTTTTTTATCCAGTGTAGCAAAAATTCTGCTGAAAGCAATGAGAAAATAATGATTGTGGGACCGCAGTTGGTTGATTGCGAAGGTGTAAGCCCAATGAAGTGCATGCAGGTTAAGGCGAAAGAATCAGATAACTGGGAATATTTTTATGGAAATATCCAGGGATTTAACTACGAATCAGGATATGAATATGTGATCAAAGTAAAGGTCGAAGAGGTCAGAAATCCTCCTGCTGATGGTTCATCTCAGCAATATACACTGATAACTCAAGTGTCAAAAACAAAAAAGTAATTTGATTATATACTAAGAAAGTCCCTTTTTGAGAGATTGGGACTTTTTTATTTTCTTATCCAGACTGCCAAACGGAAAAGACCTTTATTCCTTTAGGAAAAGGGTAAAAGTGATGAAAACGGATGATACGCTTTTTTTAAACGGAAGGTAATCTACGGAATAAGCTTATGTAAAAGCGATCCCGCAGATGGTTAAACAAAATAAAAATACTTATTTGCTTTCTAGTGCGACTTCCTGTGCTTTATAATAGCTTTCTATTAAAGCTTGATAATTAGGCATCACCAAGGAAAGTGCATGTGCATATTTCGCAGCGTCCGTATGTTTCCAACTTTTTAATATTTCACTAATTACAGCTGTGGTCGTAATGGGAATAACGCCTGCCAACTGTAATCGAGAAATTGTTACTTGTGTTGATAATGGACTCATATCGCCTGAAGCATCAATGACCGCAAAAACTTCATAACCTTCCGAAATTGCTGAAATGGCAGGAAACGCCACACAAACACTTGTTAATACACCTGCAATAACCAATTTTTTCTTACCAGTAGCTTTAACAGCTTCAACAAATGCAGGAGTGTCCCATGCATTTACTTCACCAGTACGTCCGACATATTGTGCATGTGGGGCATTTTCGTGGATTTCTGGCATCAATGGACCATTCGGACCCTTTGGTTCTGAAGCAGTTGTAATAACAGGAATGTTTTCAATAGCGGCGACCTGTGAAAGAGCGACTACATTACTTCTCAATGTAGGTACTTCAATATCTTTTACTGTCTGGAATAGACCACTTTGGTGATCGATCAATAAAAACGCTACATCGTCCGCGTTGATTCTTGTTGTAAGTGCCATGACTTTAAGATTTAAAATGTTAATACTAATTTTTTATAATGTCAATGGTTCCGGTATTCATGAAATCTGACCTAGAGGAACCTGTTTTCTTTTGTTTGATAAAGTTAGGGACTGTTGAAGCAGCAAAAAATGGAGTACAACAAGCATAAAACATAATGTACATTAAGATTTATTGCTGCTATTATCATTCTGCATCCTAATGGAATAATCGATGTAGTTATTCGATCGCTTATTATTCTAAATTTTTAGCTTTAAGTATTTCCCAACTTTACTATATTTGCCGCTAATAATAATTAGTCTAAATAGTAATTATGTCTTTTTGCAAAGCAGTATTTTCAGGATAGCAAGGTTTGGAAATAGAAGGACATCAATATGCAGACAGGGCAAATGATTTTTTAAACACCTTAAATACGTGAAAAAAACAACAAGATCTTGGTTTATTACCCAGAAGACAATATTGGCTAGTAGTCTATTGGTTTTAAGTTTTTCTATAATTCCAGCAATAAGTTTTTCCATGGAAAAACCGATGACTGTTAAGAAAAATGGTCATGGTCAAGAACCAAGGATAATTAAGGGCAAAGTGAAAAATTCCGTGGGGAAAGGTTTGTCCAATGTGTATATCAATATTGACGGGATAAATAGTACCAAGACTGATAATGAGGGGAATTTTATTTTTTCAAAGATTCCTAAAGGAATTCACTCCATGACCGTAAAGCATATTGGTTTTCAAGAAATCAGATCGCAGATCGCACTGGAAGGGGAAATTCTGGAGCTTCCGGACTTTGTCATGGAACAAACAAGTAATCATTTGAATGAAGTTGTCGTGACGGCGAGCAGATTGGCTGAAAGCATCGACGAAGTACCATCGTCAATTACCTATATCGGAGGTAAGACCTTAGAAGATCAGCGTCTGATAAATGACAACTTACCCAATATCCTAATGCAGAAAGTGCCAAGTATCTCTCCAAGTGAGGAAAGCCAAAACAACTTCATCGCTAAAATACGTGGTCGGAATTTTTTGGTACTTATCGATGGGATTCCTCAATCTACTCCTTTAAGAAATGGCGGAAGAGATATGAAGACGATTGATGCTAGCGCAATTGACCATATCGAAGTCATCAACGGTGCCTCTGCAATGTATGGAAATGGTGCCGCCGGTGGTATAATTAATTACATTACAAAGAAGCCAAAGATAGACAAGAGTTTTCATTCGTCAACCTCTTTAAATAATTCCCTAAGCTTGGTCAAACCAAGTGAAACATATGGGTATAATTTGGCACAAGTATTTTCGGGATCGCAAAACAAGTTTGATTATGTCGTGCAAGGAAAGATTGCGCGAACCGGCGTGGTCCGCAGCTCTGATGGCACCATTGTAAGTCCATTTTATGGTCTGGGCGAGACAAAAAGTTATAATACCTTGGCGAAGATCGGTTATCAGATTAACGATAATCATCGCATTGAATTGATGGGTAACTATTATAGAAGTGTTCAGGATAGTAAATACGTCGGCACTAAGGGGGAGTTTGGAAGTAAACCCGCTATTGGGATCCCTTCAGATACAGTGATTAATGGCGGAACACCTTACAATAAAGCTTTTCATGTAAAGTATGATGGCAACTTTGGTCGGACTTCAGCAAATATGAGTCTGTATTATGAAGATATGAACACGGTATTTGAAACCTACAACCAAACCTATTCAGATCATAAGGGAGCTAGACTAAATTTCAGTACGCCCTTTGATCTATCCAACAACAATAAAGTAACCTTAATTTATGGAGTAGATCTTTTAAAAGATCACACGGTTCAAAAAACGTTGAGCGATGAATTAGTGACACCCGATATGAACATGAAAAGTGGGGCTTTATATCTTCAAAGTAAATTTAATCTCGCCGATTACTGGATAGTGAAAGGTGGTGTGCGGTACGAAAACTTGGATTTTAAGGTAGGGGATCTGACAAAAGCAGGGAAAGTCACTCCGGGAGACAAGAGCAATTCAAATGCATTTGTATTCAATTTGGCAGGAAGGTATAATAAATTGAAATACCTACAGCCCTTTGCTTCATTTTCGCAAGGATATTCTATCGGCGATGTGGGGCTTGTATTGCGAAATGGAGTACCTTTGAGTCAAATCGATCCGAAGCCAGTAGTTGTCAATAACGTTGAGTTGGGTCTAAACGGGACCTATTCTATGTTGAGCTACCAATTGACAGGGTATTATAGCTCCTCCAAAAAAGGCAGTACGTTCGCAGAAACGTCAACACCTGGTAATTATGAATTGATTCAAGTGCCGCAACGTATTTACGGTTTGGAGTTTGTTGTCGATATTACTCCTGTTGACTGGTTCAAGTTTGGTACTATACTCGGGTACATGGATGGTAGGCAAGATTTGAAAAATGAGGGAAAGTATAAGGATAAATTGGACAACTCCATTATTTCGCCTTTTAAAATAAATATTAATGCCGATTTCAAATTGACAGATCGGTGGAACGTCTATCTCCAATATTTACATTTGGGTAAACGCGATGTTTTTCAACCTTCTGAATATAATTATGGCAAATACCCGATTTCGGGCTATGGGCTGATGGATTTCCAAACGCGCTATAAATTAAAGAATCTAGCTTTCATTTTTTCAGTTAATAATATCCTAAATAATGATTACTTCCCGCTGCACGCGGAGGTGAGAGGAGCCACCAATGAAGGCCGTTATTATGTAAAAGGAAGCGGGACAATAGCAAATTTAGGTATTCAATTGGATCTGTAATTATTTATCGTAATTTCTATATTGCAACTGGAATAAAATTCATAAAATAGAATTGATTCGAAGGTATTATAAGCTGCTCCCATTAGACGTATAAGAGTTGGATTCATCTGTGCTAGCTGATATATATGAGTTTTCAGTCTGCACGATGATAGGTGGCCTTTGAGATAAGCTTGCGCTCGCTATGATTTGTATTCAACGTTTTCAAATGCTTAATATGTATCCGGAATGAAATTCGCTATTAGACCTATTCAACATTTTTTCAAAGTCCCGATGCTAGCAGATCGGTAGGCGTGTAACCAAAATGCTTTTTAAACGCATAGGAGAAATGTGAAAGATTTTCGAATCCTACCGCGTAACAAACTTCGATTGGTTTCATTCTTTTTTCAACAAATTGATAGTGTGCTAGCTCCAATCGTTTTTTTGTTAACCATCGCTGCGGTGCGAGGTTGAAAATCTTGCTAAAATCCCTTTTGAAGGTGGTTAAACTTCGTCCTGTCAGATAACCGAATTTTTCCAGCGATAAATTGAACATAAAGTTCTTTTCCATATAGCCTGCCAGGTCAATTTTGCCGGGTTCTTCAAAGTTAGCCAAAATAGGATCTATTTCTTTATCTATCGCCCGGAGGATACTGATTGCTTCCGTGATTTTCAGGGAGGCAATGTTCTCGGGCAGTTTCTGTAGTTCAAAATCAGGAATCAATGAGGAAAGACAGCTTTCCAGTAAAGGATGATTGTTAAAGCTGTATATCTTTTCCGATTTTCGAGCAGAAGGCTCTATGGTCAGATTTGCATAGAAATTTTTTAGCTTCTCACTCGTTAAGTGCATCACGACCGTTTTGTGAGGCTGTCCATCTTTTGGGTAGTTGATAATTGTTGCTAACTGATTTCTTGGAATTAGAAAAATATCACCTTTTTTAAACACGTAAGTAGCATCGGCTTGTACAATTTTTGTTTCGCCGGAAATAAACCAGATTAACATATGGCACTCGAAACTGATATCCGATTTGAAAAACTTATCCTCATAACAGGATAGCTTAATATCATCTGTTATATATTTTGCTTTATACTCCATGATTCGAATTTTCTGTTCGGCTTTAAAGGCATTGTGATGACATAAATATAAAAAATTAATAGCTAAATCTTTTATCGTAAGCCGTTTGGATATTAGTCGATATTGAACTTTACTCCGATCATTTCTTCACTAAGGTGCCAAAGGCGTTTTGCTGAATCTTTATCCAATGAATATTGTTGGACACCGTTCTGATGCAGTTTTGTATGGGTTGGGATTAAAGGATCTGTTGGTAGCAACTCTGCGATATCGTTATCTTCCAGATATACACAGCCTATTTCATCTAATAACGGACTGGTCGCTGCAAAAACCGTAGTCGCAGCACCTTGTGGAATGGTCTTCAATGCAGCCATTATCGCTGGGTGTATATTTCCATTTTCATCTAAAAATCCTAACTTCCTCCATTGTTCCGGGTCTGCATCCCGCCCCAATTCTGTACCTCCGATCGAGCCGGGATGTAAAGAATACGCCCTTATATTAAAATCTTTGGCTCGGTTATCTAGCTCTAAAGTGAAAAGATTGCTTGCCGTTTTTGATTGACCATAAGCCTGAAGAGTTTCATATTCGCGATTTTCAAAATTTGGATCTTCAAAATTGAAGGAAGAATTATGGTGTCCAAGAGAAGATACATTGACAACTCGTGCAGCACCCGCCTGTTTTAATGCGGGCCACAGTCTAGCTGTAAGATGAAATTGCCCTAAATAATTTGTCGCTAGTTGCGATTCAATTCCACGTTGGTCACGCTGCAAAGGGACCCACATAATACCGGCATTGTTGATTAGTAAATGAAGTGGTCTGCCTGATAAAATGAATTTTCTAGCAAATCTGTCAATAGAAGCTGGTTCAATCATATCCACTTCTTCGATTTCGATATTTACTATACCTGCTAAATTTACTTTTGCTTTTTCAACGTTTCTTGCAAGAACGATAACAGTTGCACCGGCAGAAGCGAGCGTTTTGGTAGTTTCAAGTCCGATTCGCGTATTACCTCCCGTTACAATTGCGATTTTATTGCTTAGATCAATTCCTTTAATGACGTCCTCGGAAGTAGATTTTGCTGTGAAGTCAGAACCGATTGGTTTCTGTAATGCCCCTTGATAATTGTTTGCTTTCATTTTTAAAAATTTGATTTTGTTAAGACAAAGTTAGGAGGGATTTTGACGCAGGGTTTTGTTTAGACGTCCTAACTTACTTTGTTTAAAAGATCAATGAAAAATATTAGGCGAACAACTCATTCAATTGATTTGTACAGGTTTTGAACGATTTTGGGGGATCTAATCTTTTTCTTTTTACTATTGCTGATACCGCTGATAATATGATTCAATGAGGTTTTTGAGCTCATTCAAGTCAAGCGACAACTGATCGGATGAAATGGCTATTCCATTTTCGAGCACATGTTGTTGTACTTGTGGAGCGAACTGCTGGATATAATTTTCGGGATTGTGTAGCTTCAAAAAAACAAAATGGACACCATGGGCCATCCCTGTTGAGACGGATTGAATCGCAGTCCATTTTACTGTCCCAACCTTTATTCCTACTGGTGTACCGTTATATCGAATACCATCTGCGTTTAATAGGAGGCCGGTTCGATTTTTATTAAATAGGGCCTTTATACCACCAATCAGACAATAACACCCTAAGCCTCCTAAGGTCAACATCAGTGACCCAGGGAAAATTCTTATTTTTTCGGCGACAAAGAAGATATAGTAGGCAAATGCCAAAGCCGCTATCGTCATCAGCAAACCAAACAGCGCTAATTTCAGGCGCTTTTTATTATCAAATTCTATGATAGTCTCATTCATAATTCACTTTTTCTTCTATGTATTTATAGGACTAAATTAGAATAACTTTCCTCAAATTTTCAAGGGAATTCCAATTCGTGGTGAATCGTTTTAAATTCGCGGTATTTTAATGTCTATCTGTATTTAAACTATTTTCTAAACTCAATTATATCCAGCGCTATGCCTCCACGAATCATCTGTGATGATCAAAGTATTGATGGGTTAATCTATCCTCGAATCCTTTTCGAGCTTTTTGGTCTGTTTTGCTGAAAAGGTTTTTCCAAAATTGTAGCTGAAACTCAATTTTGCATAGCGTGACTTCAATTTATTCACTGTTTCAATGCTAATCACATTGCCTAAACTGGAAATAGGTCCTTTTTGTAAGTTGAAAATATCCTCAATCGTGAGGGATATATTTAACTTGTCCTGAAGCACTTTTTGCTGTAAACCCGTCGTGATATATCCCGTTGCGCCATATTGCATTTGAAAACTATTTCTTTTCGATGCATAAAAGCCGAGTATTTGAACAGTAGTCTTTGGCAGAATATAGATGAAAGTATTGATCGACCCACTAAAGTTGACAATCCCAGGTAACAAAATATCTTCTGTATTGTTCGATCTGAAAGTTGGGCGTTGTGCTGATAAATATGTACTGACATTCACGCTGCTTCCAAACTTGTTTTGCGACATGACATAACCTCCAATTTGATTTAGATTGTAATCATTATAATAGTTAAACTCTGGACTCCCAACTTCCTCATTATATCTGGAGATATATGTAAACATATTCTTCGAGGAGTTTCCATATAAAGAAAATATCAGTGAATGGTTGCTATTCCACTTATGTGAATATTGCAGATCTAGCCTATTCGCAAAATATGGCTTCAAATGCGTGTTACCATTGGTGAAATAGATAGGATTATTGTTCACCGCAAAAGGATTGAGCATACTATACCCGGGACGTTCGATTCTTCTGTTCCCTGATAAAGCAGTCGGCGATATGAAAATTATTGTCCAAAAACATGAAGTCCTGCTGTTTAAGCTGCCTTTGAAATTGATCTTCCCGATTATAGATCGTAGCGTCTCTTTCATTAGGAAATTTGCCATAAAAGCTGGCGTACCAATAATTAAAAGAGAGTGTGCTCGTCGAATCAATATTATAAAGTGTATTGGTTTTCATGGAATGTGTTCTTTGGGATCTTTGGCTGGCCTGTTCTTGTCTATAGAGATAACTAGAATCGGGTAAGTAATAGTTTTTTATTAGATCGTTTCGTTTATGTAGGGTTTTCACTATATGAAAAATTATAGCCCACTGAAATTTCAAACTTACTTTTTTTAAGATTTAAATTGAGCGATTGGTCCGTCCCCCAAAGGGTGGAAACACTTGTACTTGCCGACCCAAAGAAGCCCAAATTGGAATTTTTCTTAAGTCTGATATCGAGCACACCTCCATCTCCGGCGGAATCATATGCCGCACCCGGACTTGTAAGCACGTTAACGGACGAGACCTCATTGCTCGGTAGAGATTTCAGGTAGTTCAATAAATCTTGACCACCCAAATTGACTTTCCGACCATTGATCAATACAGTAGCTCCTTTTCCAAGCAATTGTAATTTGCCTTCCATTTCATCAACTGTTAATCCCGGAACCTGCTTGAGCAGTTCTGCTATATTTGTACTATTGCCTAGTATATTGTTTTCCGCATTAAATCTATACCCACCGGTAATAAGTTCTAGGGGAGGTTTTCTGGAAGAAACTGCAACCTCCTCAAGCTTATTGTCAATCTTATGAAGCTTTATAGTACCCATATCTATATTGCTCCCGTTGGGTATTACAATTCTTTTTATCTGAAACTGAAAGCCCATATGATTGATTTTTAGGTAAAATGAACGCTGACTATGGGTCAATTGGAAGTCCCCACTTTCATTTGTCACCACTGTTCTGACAGGATTGCTGCCACTTTGATGATCCAGTAAGGATATGGAAACTAAATGAACAGGTTCGTTAGTAATAGAATCAACTACTTTTCCCGTAACAGTAAAGGTTGAATCGATGAATGAAATGATCGTCGTGTTAGACGAAGCATGAGATATAGCGAAAAACAACAGGTATGGGAGAACTAGGGCAATTTTTTTTAACTCTTTCATGTATTTAAGGTTCTTGTGCAAAGCTTGATGACAATTGTTTGCAGTTAGTGACTATAGGTTAGTCGAGCTCACGGAAAAAATGTTGCACGTGTAATAATAAAAACGAACATAACTTTAGAACCTTGGTCTTGTTATAGTTAAAGCAAGTCTCTATCCTCGATGGGTTACAGTTTGCCACTATTAAGGCTATGATGTTGGTTTATTTTTATTCTAAAAAATATTATTTTTAAAATAATTAAAACAAATATGGTATATTTATGTTCTAAATAAAGTATATGAAATATCAGCTTTTAAAAGAAATCATTGGATTAGTTGAAGAGTTTGAACAGGAAAACGTAGACGGAATCTATAGCACTGACGCAAATGGATTTAAACGTTGGATAGTAACAAAGGCAACCGATGTTCTCGAAGAACCCAATTGGGACGGTAAGGAAAATGGGCGTAGTCCGGAAAGTGTCATCAGCACGTTAATAGTGCATATGAATAGGTTCGCAAAAAGTTATTCAAAGGCTGCTATTTGGGAATCTGATTTTTCCACACAAGAGGAGTTTATCTATCTTATTACACTACGGTCCTTTGGTGAGATGACAAAAATGAAATTGATCAGAAGGAATATTCATGAAAAACCAGCCGGCATGGCCATTATAAACCGTTTGATCAAACAAGGTTGGATACGTCAACACGATTCAAAACTGGACCGCCGCAGTAAGTTGCTGTACATCACGGAAAATGGCTTGTCGGCATTGGACCGGCAAATGGGAAAGATACGTCATGCGACGCAGATTGTTTCAGGCGATTTGACCTACCACGAAAAAATAACATTGATAAGTTTATTGGATAAACTGAGCAAATTTCATCAATTAATCTATGATAGAAATATTGCACCGGAAAAATTGCTGGAGCAAGTGAAGTTATAATCCACATCGGGATGCGATAGAAATGACAAAAATCAATAGGATGTGTACATTACTAGTTGCGGTGCCAATAAGTATTGGGAATTGCCCAAGTAGTTTAGCTAAAAAAACAAATGAAAAAGAAGGTAGCCGTTATTGGCGCAGGTTTTTCGGGTCTTTCAGCGGCAGCGTATCTTGCTAAAGCAGGGTACGATGTGCATGTTTTTGAGAAACATACGCAGCCCGGTGGAAGGGCGAGACAATTCAGTACGAAAGAAGGATTTAAATTTGATATGGGACCGAGCTGGTACTGGATGCCCGATATCATTGAGTCCTTTTTTTCGGATTTTGGATGCAGCACAGCTGATTTTTTTGAGCTTGTATCGCTCAATCCTCAATTTGAAATGATATTTGACTCCGGACAAGTTCGTGTTCCGGAATCCTATCAGCAATTAAAACTATTATTTGAACAGATCGAACCTGGGGCTGGTACGCAGTTAGATCGATTTATGGAAGCTGCAAAATTTAAGTATGAAGTGGGGATGCGGGATTTCGTCAATAAACCCTGTCACAATTGGGGCGAATTTCTCTCTCCAAAGATTGCACTTAGCGCTTTTAAGCTAGATTTGCTTTCCAATTTCCGATCCTATGTTGCCAAATATTTTAAGGACCAACGATTGCGGACATTAATGGAATTTCCGGTCATATTTCTGGGCGCCTCACCCAAGGATATTCCGGCATTATATAGCCTGATGAACTACGGCGGTTACGCACTTGGCACTCATTATCCGAAAGGAGGTTTTTTTCAATTAGTACTGGCGATGCAGCAAGTAGCGGAGAGGCAAGGTGTCACTTTTCATTTCGATCATAATGTTGATACATTAAAAATTGAAAAGAATAAGATCACTTCATTAGGTGTTAATGGCGTAGATTACGCATTTGATCTTGTGGTTGCATCCGCTGATTATCATCATATCGAAACACTACTTACCAAGGATTTGAGAAACTATGATGAAGATTATTGGAAGAGTAGGACCTTTGCCCCTTCGAGTTTGATATATTATCTGGGGATGAAATCGTCCATTCCAAATCTAACACACCATACACTGTTCTTTGAGCATCCGTTGGACGATCATATTGACTGTATATATGGTGAAAAAAAATGGCCCCAAAATCCACTGTTCTATGTATGTTGTCCATCCAAAACGGATCCTCATGTGGCTCCCCCAGGCAGTGAGAACCTCTTCTTGTTGATGCCGTTGGCGACAGCTATCTCAGACGATGATGAAACACGTGAAAAATACCTAATTAAGATGTTAGAGCGTTTGGAAAAGCATACTGGTACAAAAAACCTATACGAGCAGATTACATACAAGAGAAGTTACTGCGTAAGCGACTTTATCAGCGATTACAATGCTTACGCTGGAAATGCTTATGGGCTAGCAAATACATTAAAACAGACAGCGGTATGGAAACCCAAGATTAGAAATAAGAAAGTCCATAATCTTTTTTATTCAGGTCAGCTGACAGTTCCTGGTCCCGGAGTACCTCCATCCATCTTATCGGGGAAAATTGTTGCCAAAGAAGCCATTGAATTATATCGTAAAACATAAGACCATGAAAAAGCTATTTGATGAACTCGCTTATGAAGTAAGCAAAAAAACAACTGAAAAGTATAGTACAAGTTTCTCGCTTGGTATATTGGCCCTCAAGCCAAGCATTAGGGCTAGTATTTATGCAATCTATGGCTACGTAAGGTTGGCTGATGAAATAGTCGATAGTTTTCATGGTTATGATAAGCAGCGACTTTTGGCGAGGTTATACCTCGAGACTAACTGTGCTTTAGAGGAAGGTATCTCATTAAATCCGATATTACAGTCTTTTCAGGAGACGGTGCATAAGTATGCTATCGACATCGAGCTGATCCGACAATTTCTGCATAGCATGGAAATGGATCTGAATAAGGTCGACTATAATTCCGAACGTTATAAAGAATATATTTATGGTTCGGCTGAAGTGGTGGGGCTGATGTGTTTACAGGTTTTTACAGAAGGTAATAGACAGCGCTATGAGGAGTTAAAACCTTACGCCATGAAACTGGGTTCTGCATTTCAAAAAATAAACTTCTTGCGTGACCTCAAGGAAGATTATCAGGTGCTTGGACGTACCTATTTTCCAAACCTGGATATGGCGGTGTTTGACAATGCACTCAAAAGCCAGATTGAGGATGAGATACACAGCGAATTTAAGGAAGCGCTTTTGGGAATCAAAAAATTGCCTGCATCGGCAAAATTTGGCGTTTATCTGGCTTATAAATATTATCTTTCACTATTTGCGAAGATTCGGAAAAAATCCTCCAAAGAAATTTTGGAAAGCAGGATTAGGATACCTAATGCACAAAAAGCCTACGTTGCTTTTAAAAGTTATCTACGTTACAAAGCTGCTTACTTATAAAATAGAGTTATGAATTTTATTACAGTATTGGTCACTTTTATTGCTATGGAGGGCGCCACCTGGCTTATCCATAAATACATTATGCACGGCTTTCTCTGGATATTACATCGCGATCACCATGATCACAGCAATGTGGGGTTTCTGGAAAAGAATGATTACTTTTTTATCATTTTTGCCCTTCCCACGATCGCGTTGATGTATTTTGGGTCGTTAAAGGCGTACAATTATCTGTTTTATATTGGATTGGGAATTATGCTCTATGGTATGGCATATTTCTTTGTGCATGATATATTTATCCATCAACGTTTCAAATGGTTGAGTAAAACGAATAACCCTTACTTTTTAGCGCTTCGTCGCGCCCATAAACAACACCATAAACATTTAGGCAAAGAGGAGGGCGAGTGTTTTGGCTTTTTATATGTTCCAATGAAATACTTTAAAATGTATACTAACAATGAAAAAATATGATGCAATATACTTATTCGCTTATCTTATTTTTTACGGTCATAATCTGTTTTGTCGCATCCTTCGACAAGCGGCTTCGATTCGATCGTGAGTTCATCCCATTTTTAAAGGCATCAGCGCTTGTTGCTGTATTTTTTATAGCTTGGGATGTCTGGTTTACCAGTAAGGGAGTGTGGTGGTTTGACACAAGATATACCTTGGGACTGGCTATAGCAGGACTACCATTGGAAGAATGGCTATTCTTTATCTTCATCCCTTTTTCATGTATTTTTACCTATTTCTGCATCGATAAATTTTTTAGATTACAATCGCTATCGGCTTTTAATAATGTTGTTGTCTTTGTAAGTTTCATTATATGTGCTGTTGTTGCCCTTCGATATGCTGACAGAATCTATACCGTAGTTACCGCTGCTGTGACTATGGTGACATTGGTGCTTTTTCACTTTGTATTTCGGATACAATGGATTACGCAGGCCTCTTTAGTCTTCACTTTGCTGATGCTGGGCTTTTTACCTGTCAACGGCATACTTACCGGAACAGGATTGGAGTCCCCTATTGTCAATTACAATCCAATGGAATTTATGGGGATTAGGGTACTTACGATTCCGGTTGAAGATGCAGTGTACGGATACACTCAGTTTTTGTGGGTTCTTTACTTTTTCAAAAAGTTTCAAAGTATGCCCCTAAAATCCAATCTATAAAGTGGATGCATTTGGACAGCTCAAATAAGCTCAGAAATCCGCTGCTTGATTTTTTGGAAAGTAAATCCATGTTTGTAATGGATTTACTTTATCGACTCTCACTTTGAATTAAAAATACCTTAATTAATTTTTTTGCTTATTGTTTTACCCAGTAAAAAGTTTTTGAAAAGATGCCTTTATGGGCCACAATTTTCAACTTTTTTCCCTGCAGGTACATTTCGCAATTGCCTTTTTGGCCAGTATCATGGTTTTCCACAGTCCCCTTCCATTCATTTTTTTCAAAACGCACATTGTAGAGGGTTGGACGTCCTTTGGGATCAAGACCAGAAAATTTTCCGTTGCTGTAAGTGATGGTGATAATGAAGCCTTCCTCGGTTTTCCATTTACCTGCAAAAATTATCATTGGAGGATTGAGCAACACTCATTATTGCCATGAAGATGATGACAAGGGATGACAGTATTTTTTTCATATGTAATGATTTCATACTGCAAAGCAAATTAAAATAATCTGCAGTGTTTTTAATATATCTTAAAAATGAAATCGACTACCTGCACGCGCGTATCACGCTTAGTGTTTGTTGGGTAATACCCAGATAGGAGGCAATATGTCCCAAGGAGGCTCTTAGCAATATGCCAGGAAATTTGTCGAGCATATTTTTATAGCGTTGCTCGGCAGTTTGAAATTGTAATGCAAGAGTTTTTTCGGATAGCATACTAATCACTTGCAGCGATACCTGCAGCCGGAAGTTCTTAAAAGCAGGGATGCTATTACAGAGTTCGTCGAGTTTGCTATAGGGGATAGCACGCAAACAAGCTTCTTCCAATACCTGTTTACCATAGGGGTGGGGGCGGTCAAAAAAAAACTTTCAAAAGATATCAGGAAATTATTCTCGTCGAAAAAATAATGAGTGATATCCTTTCCATCTAAATTATAAAAAGCGCGTAATAGTCCTTTTTCAATAAAATAAACATTTTGGTGGTGATTGTCAGGATGTGCCAGTACAGTACCTTTCGCAAATATTTGTTTACTAAAGGCTCTGCCGATAGCATCACATTCGGCGCTGTTCAATTTTATGTTTCTAAGTAGATAAGATAAGAGTTCCATTTACTTCAAATATAGAAAAATGCAACAGGCTGCCCATAATTCCTCTCCAAATTTATTTGAATATTCTCCAAGTCCATCAGGCAATAAATGGATTAATTTCACCGTTGGCAAAAGAGTGTGAAATGTATGCCCAAGATTGAATTTTTTAATACCTAATGGATTGTGCAGCAAGTTGCTTTAAGTAGGAGATAGTATCTGGTATAAGAAATGATATTTCAGCCCTTACCAAGCTTTCTATTTTGTAGCAATCCTGTAACGATTGATGTCAGTAATCAATTCAGCCCTATTGCTGTTTAAAATGAATTTAAAAATTTTTAGATGGACCCAAATTACGGTTTTGAGCTTTAATACCGCAAAACAATATCTGTTTTTTTCTTGTTTTTATTCATAATATATAGGGTATTTAATGAATAAAAACAAGAAAATTAGTGACTTAACTCAACTCAACGAAGACCTGGAAAACTATTTTAGCAATACCATTATCCCGCAGTTATTCGTTGATGCTAACTTAATTTTAAGAAAGTTCACTCCACCAGCAATGAAGCAGTTTGATCTTAAATCTGAATTCATAGGAATGCCGCTAGAGGATATAAGAGAAAATTTTAGATTTCCGACCTTTATCAGTAATATAAACACGGTGATAGCGACAGGTAAAATCTTGGAGAAAGAAATACAGACTACAGATTTAAAGTGGTACCAGATGAATATACTCCCTTATCATGTCCGTAATGAGAACCGGACGAATGGAGTCATTATTACATTTGTAGATATTACGCCAAGAGTAAAGGATCTTAAAGAACAAGAACGGCTTGTTCTAGAACATGAGTTGCTGCTCGATACAATAGCCCATGATATTAAAAATCCATTATTGGTACTTAAACTAACATTTGGGTTAATGAAGGAATTTAAGGATAAAAATTCAGCGAAATTCTTGCCCTTAATGCAAAATCATGAGAAAAGTTTGGTAGAAATAAAAAAAATAATAGATGATCTGACCGAAAGTCGTTGGGAAAAGCAGAAGTATCAGGCATCAACTGAACTGATCGATCTTCCAAATATTCTAGAGGACGTGCGGTTGAGTTTAGCACCGCAGCTGATAGAAACCGATGCAATCATCCGACAGGATTTAAAAGTTTCGGAATTTACTTTTGTACGACGTAAGCTGCGTAGTGTGCTCTATAATCTGATGAATAATGCGATTAAATATACACCAGAGTCACAGTCTCCAGAAATTCTAGTGCAATCTTTCAAGGAAGATGGCTATGTCGTTATTTCTGTAAAGGATAATGGGATAGGCATGGGGCCAGAAGTGCAGCAGACGATTTTTGAGAAATTTAAACGCGCAACCAAAATGGTCGATGGATCTGGCGTAGGTCTATATTTGGTCAATACGATTGTGACACAAGCTGGTGGAAAGATCGACTTAATAAGTGAGCCTGGGCATGGAACAGAAATAAAGATCTTTTTGAAGCAAGATTAGGTTTGAACTTCGGAAATGATTGATTTAATTGATCATGTTGAATTTGTTCGTAGATTAGAGGAGAAACACCAAAATAGCAGTAGCAAAAGATCAACAGTTTTAATATGGATGCCACAAATCATGAAAGCAGACGAACAGACATACCGTAGTTACAGGCTTTCCATTGCAAGCGAATTTGAAACGGTGTTTTCTCATTTTTATTTTGCAGAGAACAATTCAGCAACTGCCCTAACGAAAACATTGTTGCCGTCTTTTCAGACTATTATGGTGTTCAACTTTGGTACAATAGTCCGATTGGTTTCTGATGCCAAAAATGAAATCGAGGTGGACAAATGCATCGTACTAGGTCCCTTAAAATCTGCCTTTGAATATACACTTCTCCCCGGATCACAAATTTTAGTGGTTAATTTCAAGGGCGATGCATTTTATCGTTTTTTTGGAAAGGCATTTCTTTCACAGCATTTGCCAATAAACCCAGATGAAGTTATAAGTGAAAATTGTTTTAGCTACCTGTGGCATCAGTTGAACGGTATGACAAGTGTATCAGACCGAGTAAACTGCATTCTCGATTTTTGCAGACCTTACTTAAAATCACAGCACAGCACCGCGGCTTTATTGGCTAATTTTAAAGACAGTACACGCAATCCAGTCAAGACCATTGCCGAAGAAACCGGGCAAACTGAAAGAAATGTGCAATTGACGCAAAAAAAGCATTTTGGCTATAGCTCCAAAGAGCTTAGTAGATACCAGCGTTTTGTAAAAGCAATTGAACTGATACAACATGTTCTTTTATCATCGAAAAAAGTGGACTGGTTTGAAATTATAGCTGAATGTGGATATTACGACCAAAGCCAGCTTATCCGGGATTTTAAGCATTTTATCAATCTTTCCCCAAGAAATTTTGTTCGATTTCAGCAAGATATCTGCCGGGCTTCAGGAGAATAGCCTTTTCGTTTTCTTACAATTTTTCCGTTTACTTTCAGGCTATTTTTGTTTTATTCAATTACTTAAAAAAAAAAAAATGAAACATCTTATTATTTATGCCCATCCAAATACGGCAAGTTTAAATCATTTATTCAAGCAAACAATTGAAGAAACACTCCTGCAACAAAAGAACGAAGTTGTAGTCAGGGATCTGTATCAGCTTAATTTCGACCCTGTGCTGTCCCTTGAAGATATGGACGGACAACGCAGGGGCATCGTAAGCGAAGCAATTAGAAAGGAACAGCAACATATTGCCTGGGCTGAAGCTGTTACCTTTATTTATCCGATATGGTGGACAGGTATGCCGGCTATGATGAAAGGGTATATCGATAGGGTATTCAGCTACGGATTTGCCTATAGGTACGATAACGGAGTACAAAAAGGACTGTTGGCCGGTAAGACCGCCTACATTATCAATTCACATGGAAAATCAAAGGCTGAATATCAGGAAATAGGAATGGATAGGGCGCTGATACTGACCTCCGACAGAGGTATCTATACCTATTGTGGCTTCGATGTGAAGTGCCATTTATTCTTTGACCGTGCCGACCGTGCAGCAGCAGAAACGATAGATGAATGGAAAATGGAAATCGTTGATGCTTATTCCTTGGTTCGATAAAGTCCTTTTACCAAGAAGTTAATTTCAGCTATATTAACTTCTTGGGAGGACGGAGGTGATCTTGATCGGATATGCTATCAACTTTTTTGTTCATCTATTTTCTTGTTATTCTAACCATCCCAGCTCCGGCTAATTCGTAAAAACCAGTACGACTTGAATGCACACGTTTATATGATGATTTAACTTTTTGTTCTACGCTTATTTTGGTTAATACTTCTCTGGAAAAGCCTAAAAGCCTCATTTGTGCCCGGAGCAGATCACTGCCCTCCAATCGGAAAGTGACTGAATCTTTGCCGACTCGAAAGTTTGAAATTGGGTAATTTATAAAAACTATTCCACCCCAATTGGCCACTTTAAAATACTGTCGTGGTATGATACCAAAGGCCAGTCCGGCGCCATATACTTCCTGGCCGACTTCACCGCTTTTCTCCCAGCCATCATGTATGTCTTGAAGTGGAATCCATAGATCTTTTTGTATTTCACCCGTTTTGGTTTTTTCGACAATCATTTCTGTCGGAAGTAGCGGAGGGTAATAGTAGGCGAGTCGGCCCGCAGCATACTTGATAAATTCCGGGATCAATATTTTTAGCGATGGAAGAATAGCCATTCCTGCTGCCACCTCAAGATAATGATGCAGGGCAGCAAATACTTCCAGCTCTTCGTATGCCGCGGTATAGGGGGCATCTTTCAAGGGAAAAACAGAAAAAAAATAAGGAAAGTTTTTGCCGTAACCATAATTGCATTCCCACAATTGACAGTTTTTAAATATGCCGGCGAGGCAGCAATAGCTTAGTTTTAGGTAATGCTCATCGTCGGTCACCTTATACATCTCCAAAAAGGCCCCCGCAGCAAATGCCGTATTGTTGGCCTGATAAAATATATCAAAGGCCAGACCGTCTAAACTTTTAAGTGCTCTGCTTGCTTCCAGAAAAAATCGTTTTTCTTTGGTCAGCTGCCAGGCCAGGAGCATAACGTGTGCATATGATCCCGGGACGTCTTTTTCACCACCTTTACCTGGAGTCGTTTCGGCTTTTAATACCTCCAAAGTGGTCATCTTATAAAAGACAGGCCATTGATAGTCAAAATGTTTGGCAACCTTTATCGCATAATCTATCGAATCCAGAAATAGTTTTTCAGCCATCTTGTCGCCCCGCAATGCAAGCCTGGCGAGGTTTAACAAGGGGTGATGTAGATACCAGGAGTCCATTACCATCTCACTCTTTTGCTCTTCGGAATGATCCAAGTCATCTTTTAACGAAGGGTGCCACCTGACTAAACTCTTTATAGACTTATCATAAAATGAGGTGAGTCCATCGGAGAGCTCCTGCAACAAAGGGTGCTGCTCTCCGGTCCAGGTAAGATACTCATGCAATGGGAGTATGACGGCAAGCTGCACCATGATTTCTGCAGGCGTTTTGTAGTCGCCCACATAAGCATTCAGATAAGGACTGCCGTCTGTTTGTGTCCAGCAACCTTTGTTGTTCGAAATATTATCCAGGATCTTTTCAGCCGACTGCAGCCAATTATGTTGGCTGGCTTCAGGCTTAGGAAGGAGGAGGTATATTGATGCCAGTGAATCGAGGTAACTTTCAACGACCTCGACGTCACTTTCGGGAATCTTTTCATCGAGCTGTACAAAAGCATCCGAAATGATATATTCTTTATTGGCCGGCAATGGTTTTTCAGCGTTTACAGGAAACTGGAACCCCAGTTCTGGCCATTCACCGCCGACAGTTTCCCGGAGTGATACTTCTGTTTCCTGGCAATAGGGAGACATGGCTGTGAGATTCTGAAAATAGAACACCGAACCGGCTTTTGGCTTTGTCATACTAAAATAAAGCTGTCCTGACCGGGACCCTACCTGTTTGGCATGTATTTTTCCCACTGTATTTTCAGTATTTCCATCTTTAGTCAAGGGAACAATATCGCGGGGCCAAAACGGGATAAGAAGCGGTAATTTCGTTCGCAAGGTCGTGGTATAACGAAAGGTGGCGCGCAGACTTTCGGGAAAGAAGACAATGATTCGATAATAGGCTAACCTAGTAGAAGCAGTGATAAGGATCTCATCGGGAGCTTCGGAGATCGTCACCTTTTCAAACCTGCTATTCATCCCAAAGGCCAGTCTAAAGGCTATGCTAGCGCCCGTTGGCCAGATAACCACGAGCCAAATCGAATCGCCTGGATTATGAATTTTGAGTCTGTATGTTTTTAGGTCTATTTCAAAAATAGACGTAGAATCTGCTATATCAGCCTGGACCGTTGCTGTCCAAGGAGTGACGGGATTTATCATCATGCTAATTTCTTAACTGTATAATGTGCTTGTCTCCTTATAGGAAGAGAAGCAAGGTAACAATCGTTTTAACAATTGATGTTTATGGTACAACTACGGTGAAAACGTGTTTGTCCTGTTTTTCAATTAGGCTGATGAAAGGAATAACTAAGCTTTGAAGAAAATAAAGTGATTGTGGCTAGGGATAGGATGTGTTTTGCTAAAGATACCTCAATGGACGATTGCACAGGTATAATAAATGCCCGGATTACCGGGCATTTATTAACTTATGACGCAGACTCGTTTACTGACGAGACGGCTATTTCTGTGAGTAATGTATCGGTTTGCTTTTCCTCATCTAGTGTTTGTTGAAGCAATTGCTCGGCTTCAGTATGGTTCATTAATTTTGCAAATGTGACAAGGCAACCATAGCTGGCGATTTCATAATGTTCAACTTTTTGGGCTGCAGAAATGAGTGCCGCATCTAGTGCTGGATCGCCTTCAAAATTTTCAATGATTTCATCAGCTTCCTCCAGCAGACCTTCCATAGCTTTACATTTTTTCCCGCGGGCAGCAATGCCCAACGCTCCAAATACTTCTTTAAGCCGCTCGATTTGTCCTTCAGTTTGGCTGTGGTGCTCCTCAAATGCTTGTTTTAATTGTTCGTCTTCTGCGGCTTTGCTCATTTTCTTTAAACCTTTTAAGAGCTGTTTCTCCGCGCCTAAAATATCTTTTAATTCGTCTACAAATAACTCATGTAAATGCTCGTTTGGCATTTGTTGCTGATTTTGATTCGATTTTGCCATAATTCTTTTTAGAGATGGACACGAGTGGGGAGAAGATCGTTTTTAAAAATTCTTAATTTTGATTTCTGTTTTGTCAATTCGGGAGTACAATTATTGGAAAAGGTCTAAAACGTATTGCCGGGGATCAACTATTTCTAATTTTTTTAATTGTGCTGGATCTACCAATCTATTTCTTGGTGTGGTCACTAATAGTATGCCATCGTCCTTCATGCGATAGCGATGATCTGCTATAGTGATGATCTTCTAAAACAAAGCAGGCCTGAGAATGGTTTTTTTAGCAGAATCCTGATTGCTATATGCATATTGAATTTGGCCATTGCAAATAAATAGCACAGTCAAGGGAATTTAGATAAGGTGCCGCGTATGAAAAGAAGAAAATTTATAGTGCAAACAGGCCTTGCAGGATCGGGCTTAATCTTTAGCGCAGCGGCACCTAATATTTTGGTAAGAACAATTAAAGAACATAGTATGGTAAAACCTGATAATTTAAGCAAACACAGACGTTTTCGCTCCAATAATAAAGCCGGGTTTGGTGGCGTGGCATTAGGGAATGGCTTTCAGCAAAACGCAGATCTAGAATGTCTCCAAGCAGTAGAAGCAGCTTGGAATGCTGGGATACGATTATTTGATACTTCCCCATGGTACGGATTGGGCATCAGCGAACGCAGAATGGGCTTGTTTTTAAAAGATCAGCCACGCGACAGCTTTACCCTTTCCACTAAAGTAGGACGACTCTTAGAACCTAAAGAGGACTTTACCATGGAACAGTTGTTATGGAAGGGTAAAATGAATTTTCGTTATCAATACGATTACAGTGCTGCCGGTGTGAGAAAAAGCGTAGAGGATAGCTTACAGCGCATGGGCTTATCATCTATAGATATCGTATATATTCATGATCTTTCACCCGACAATGGTGATATGAAAGACAGCTATGGAAGTTACTTTGAGCAAGCGGCGAAAGGAGCGATGCCCGAGCTGACTAAAATGAGAGAAGAAGGTATAATAAAAGGATGGGGGCTAGGTGTCAATACCATCGAACCAATTTTGCAAACATTAGACATGGCAGATCCCGATATTTTTCTTTCAGCCTGCCAATATTCGTTGATTAAACATGATGACGATTTGAATAAGGTTTTCCCAAAGATCGCTGAGAGAGGGTTGTCGATTGTTGTAGGCGCACCACTGTGTGCTGGATTTCTGTCAGGCAGGGACCGCTACCTATATGATGGAACGTTTCCTGCTGGGGTTAAAGAAAAGTTGAATGCTTTACAAAGGGTGGCTGACGATCATGCTGTAGACCTGCGGACAGCTGCATTGCAATTCGCTGCAGCACCAGACGAGGTTTCAGGAGTGATACCCGGAGCACATACCGTAAAGCAGGCCATTCAAAATGCGGAATCTTTCAAGACTAAAATTTCCGCCGATTTTTGGGAAGAATTAAAACATGAAAAATTAATTGCGGCAAATGCTCCCGTACCAAAAGCATAGCATTTAGAATCGTACCTTAAATAAATTGGCTTGCCGTATCGAATTTGAATAACAGTATCTAAATATGAATAGACAAATTACACAAAACAACATAAAAGACAATACAACATAAAAGACAATACATTCTTTTGGTATAGCTATATTAAATGGTTCAATGGATACGACGAAATAAACGAGATCAACATTGACGAAGCATTAGAAGTTATCGGCATTGACAAAGAAAAATTAGCGGAATGGGAAGAACGATTTTTTTCGCTAGATGACTTTGGAGAAGTTTCAAAATTTATCGAAGGAAAATTAGATGGAGATACGACCTTCTTAATTGAATTTCAAGATCATGAAATTAGATTTTTTCTTAACGACATTTACTTTGGGAAGTTAGGTGGGCATTTTGAAGCTTGGTTTCTAACTTGGGATGAACTGTTATCACTTCAACAGTTTGAACAATTATTTCTGCTTATGTTACCAATGACAGCAATTGAAAGAGAGCAAAGAGACCATGCGAAGCAGATTATATATAACCATTTAAAGACAGTACCACAGTTTGAGCAAAGTGCGGAATATATTTCTAAATGTATTTTAAACGGACTTTTAATTGACGAGGTCTTTTTTGAGCTTGATGAAGTGGGTACAGTAAACAATCAAAATCATAGTGTTCGAAATATTCGAAAATATCCAAGATATAAAGAAAACATAATTGAATTGAATAAAATCTTAAAAAAAAATTGCAATAAAAAACTCGGCTCATTATAGTTACGCCAGATCCGCGGCTCATGAAATTCTGGTGCGATCTTTCAAAGAAAATGGCTATGTTGTTATTGCTGAAAAGCTCTTTGATACTTTGCCAAATAAAAAGTTTTTTTAAAATGCCTTAATGCGCCACAATTTTGATTAAAGTCTCTGCAAAAATGAGCGATAAATAAATTTTAAAGATGAAAATATTAATTTGGAAGGGCATTATCTACAATTCCCTCGAATATTTTAAACTGACACAACAGGGAGGCTTTTTTATGGTCGATTCCAACATTATTGGGTATTATGAAGATAAAATCTATACCCTCAAATATCATTTGAAGATTGACGAGCATTGGAATGTTCAAGGTCTTGATTTAGAATATGAAGTGAATGGCGTTAATAAAAGAATAAAAGGAAATAAAGTTAAAAATGACTGGGAAATAAATGGATCGATTATAATCGATTTTCAGGGTATTGATTATATTGATATCTCCCTCACACCATTTACCAATACACTTCCGATCAATAGTTTGAATCTCGAAGTCGGTGAGAGTACGGATATCAAAGTGCTCTATTTTGATATTCTAAACGACGGCATAAAACCAGTTCATCAGAACTATTCGAAAACGAACATGTTAACCTTTCAATACAAGAATGTTCCGAAAGATTTTGAGGCCGACCTTGATGTAGATCATTTGGGTTTAGTGGTCAATTATCCGGGGTTATTTACCAAGGTAGCCGAAATTTAGCAAGCATCTTCCGGAGCTCAGAAGAACTTCGATTTATAGTCCCTGCGTTTGCACCGGAAAAGGCGAAATCGTGACGAAGTTTCTAAAAACAATATTCCTTTTTAGTGCTGTCTTAGCTATGTAACATAAACAGAGCACAATGAATTTTGATATGATTAAATGTGAGGACCTCGGCCAGGCCATACATATACCAAACACGACGGACGACCATCACGAAGAAACCTGGTTTGTGAAATTTGGCGAGGAAATAATAGGTGTTGGACTTTTTCCAAAACAAAGCTCGAACTGCGTTTTGGCAATCGTTGGCGATAGCTATGACGACAAGAAAATACTGGGCGACATTGATGCACATGATAAAGTGATTATTGAAGGATTGAATATCGCTTTTGAAGGCTACTTAAGATCCATCCGCGGTGATGTAGTCATCGGCGAAAAGCAAGTAGATGATTTCTCGCACAATAATCAAAAGTTGGATTAATACCCTATAAAAAAACTGCTCAACTGTTGAGGCAGTTTTTTTTTATCCTTAGCGAAGTACGCTTGTGCGGCTTTCATTTCCGGAAATGAGCATAACAAGGCAGACACGAGGATGTTAAAATATGCTGAAATAGGTTTATCCTCTAATTTAAGAATTAATGTGGATTTTTTTTGTTTAAACAATTGATATTCTTACAGTCAACCAAGTTTGTGTTCCTACGATATTATGGGCTTTATTTTATAATGTAGAGACAAAATATATCGCTGCTGGGGAGTACAGCTACTCTAGTGTGTCGATTGATCCCCAACTTTGCTGCTTCTTATCCAGTTTTAGATCTTTCAATGAAATAAACATATAACTATACCAACGTGATACTATGATTTCGAGTCCAAAGCAAAATTTGGACTAATTTTTTATTTAAAAATTTTATATATCGTTTTATACATTTATAAAAAAATATTAATATTGTATTTATGTAATACATAATATTGTTGGCATTTTTTCTTAATCTAACCAATTAATCTTAAACATCTGCTAACCTTTGAAAGAACATTTTTAATTACGATATGGAATCGAATCAAGTGGAAAGTCGAATAGAGCATAAAATTTTGCGCTGTTTAAAAGACGGAGATATGCAAGCATTTTCCTTAGTTTATAATTTTTACTGGGATGGCCTCTATGACTTTGCTTTACGATTAATGAAGGAAGAAGCGCTAGCACAAGATGTTTTGCATGATGTCTTTACCGAGTTGTGGGCCCGTCATAAACGATTAAACATCCAGTCATCGTTAAAAGATTATTTATTCATTTGTACAAAAAACAGATGTTTTAAGCTGCTGAGGAAATTACGTAGGTTAAATGAAGTAGAGGATCACCTGTTATTAGACATAGCGATTGAGCATGATGAGTTTTCGTATAAAGAGCTTTCTGATCAGCTTGATGGCTTACTAGCAAGACTTCCAATCAAAACAAGGGCAATATTTATTATGAGTCGAGAAGATGATTTATCCTACAAACAAATCGCAAAAAAAATGAATCTTAGTATTAAATCTGTCGAATATCATATATCAAAAGTCTTGAATAAATTACGAAAAGCCTTATAATTATATCCGCCTTTTCGTTAACTTGTCGTATTAACAAATTAAAATCTTTCAAATTCATCTGTATTCTAAGCATATGCCCCTAAACGATAGCGAAGATATAAAAAAACATACTTTTGATCGTATTCTAACAACGATTAGTCGAAAGAAACGTAAAAAGCGTTTGTTGAATGGGGCTATCCTATTTTTTGTTTTATCTATTTGTTCTGCTAGCTTATACTTTTTTTATTCTCGTTCCATTAATATCTCCCCCCAAAAATCTGAGCATATTTATGCGGATATTACAGCTGGAGATATCACAATTTCAGGGTCAAGGCCCATTTCCCTTGTTGAATGGGAGAATAATAAAAACAAACCTTTCAAAGTCAGTAAAAAGAAAGATATGTTGATTATTGAACCGACAGAATCATCAACCTCCGAATTTGATGATGTTGTTCTGCGCGTTGGGGTTGGTGGATTGTATAAGGTTTTGTTAAAAGATGGAACTATAGTATTTCTTAATTCCAATTCCGAGCTAAGCTACAAAGGTGATTTTTTAAAAAATCGGATTTTAAGTTTAAAAGGGGAAGCCTTTTTTGAGGTTGCAAAGAGACAACAGGCTGGTATTAAACAGGAATTTACTGTTCTGACAGGGAAACAGCGGATAGCTGTATTAGGTACTAAGTTTAATGTTTTGTCTCGTGAAAAGATCGAGCAGACTGTATTAACAGAAGGAAGTATAGCTTTGAGAAGTATGAAATCAGGAAAAAATGAGTTTCTTGTTCCTGGAGAGAGAGCCATGCTGGATGATCAAGGATCTATTGATAAAACAACTGCTATAACCGAAGATTATACATCGTGGAAAGATGGTAATTTGTATTACGAAAATAAAAGCTTGCGCTATATTCTCTCAGATCTCGCTAATATTTATCCGATTCATTTTGATCCCAATAAAGTTCCCAATCGAAATTTTACACTTTTTCTTAAAAGAGATCGCTCGTTTTCTGAGATTTTGGATCTCATAAAAAGATCAGGCAATTTGAACATCACGTTAAAAGGTCATGAATTAATTTTTTAAAAAAATTTTTTAGGGTAATCGCGTTTGGGAGACTCTTTATTGTAAGAATGGGAATAATGCCCCTTTTACAATAAAGCCTAAAAATATGAATAAAAAATTTCACCTGAGAAAAAACAAATTTTGGTTTGTTCGGGACCAATCTGCTTTAACTTTTCTAAAGCGATCGTCAAGAATAGGTACTATCCTTGGTTTAATAGCTCTTCAAAGCCTTCCCTTAGCCAAGGCACAAGAATTAAACCTCAATCTAAAAAATGCAACCTTATCAGAGGTCCTAAAAGAGATACGTAAACAAACGGGATATCAGATTATTTATGATTCGGATATTTTGCAAAACAAAAAATTAATCTCTTATTCTGGTTCCAAATTGGATTTGAGGTTAGTGTTGAAAAAAGCGCTCACGGAGCAGGATCTAGATTTTGTGATTGAAGGTAAAACTATTATTGTTAAACCACAGGAAAGGAATAGTTTCAAAAATATCCCAAATCAAAAATTAGAAAAGATAGAGATTAAAGGTACAGTTTTGAATGCATCGGGAAAACCAATTGCGGGTGTGACTGTGACAGAAAGAGGTACCTCAAATACTGTATTGACAGCAGAAGACGGAACATTTACTTTAAAAGTAGCAAATGAAAAATCTATTTTGGATTTTTCCTATGTGGGGTATGCTTCTTTAAGTGAAAACGCTAGTCGCAACCCAATGCTGTTGACAATGGCCAGTCAGGATAGAGCCTTGGAAGAAGTTGTCGTAGTGGGGTACGGAACTCAAAAGAAGGCAAATTTGACTGGTGCGGTTTCTTCCCTTGATGGTAAAGAGTTAGAGTCAAGACCTGTGCAGAATGTTGGACAGGCGCTGCAGGGCATGATTCCTGGGTTGAATTTACAGACAACTGGATTGGGCGGCGAGCTAAATCAAAATCTAAGCGTCAATATCCGTGGTGCGGGGACGATAGGCGTAGGGTCGAGTTCATCAGTTTTGGTTTTAATTGATGGGATGGAAGGTAATATGAATGCGCTGAATCCTCAGGATATTGAAAATATCACCGTGCTTAAAGATGCAGCAGCTTCTGCTATTTACGGCTCCAGGGCACCTTTTGGAGTTATCCTCATTACAACAAAATCTGGAAAATCGGGGAAGATAACAGCAAATTATAACAATAATATAAGACTGGGCAAGCCAAGAGGGCTACCAACGATGTTAGATTCCAAAACATTTGCTTACTATTTTAATGAAGTCGCAGCAAACGATGGTGAGGGTGCAAAATTTTCGCAGGAGGTATTGGAACGGATTGACGCTTATCAGAAAGGAGAAATAGAAACGACAACTACCCCAAATGCTAGTGACAGATTTCAATACTATACGGGATCTAATGGGAATACAAACTGGTTTAAAGAGTTTTATAGGGACTTTACAACTTCCCATGAACATACGCTCAGTTTGAATGGCGGTACTGAAAAGCTAAATTTTTATAGTTCTGCAAATTACATGGATCAAAATGGTTTGAACAGATTTGCCAATGATAATTTTCAACGATATTCGATAGCTACGAAAATCAATGCAAAGATTAGCGATAAGGTGGACCTCATGTACAATACGCGTTTTGTACGTGAAGACTACGAAAAAGCAAGCCATATGAATGATTTATATTATCATAATATAGCGAGAAGATGGCCTACGATACCTTTGTACGACCCAAATGGAAATTATTCCGAACCAAGTGAAATATTGCAGCTGCAGCAAGGAGGACGTTCAAAATTTCAGAAAGATTTTCTTTATCAGCAGCTACAATTACATTATCAGCCAATCAAAAACTGGAATATAACAGGAAATGTCAATTACCGCATTACGACTCAAAATGACCATGCCGAAATTTTGAAAGCTTATTCAAATGATGCAAAAGGAAACCCGTTTCTCCTTGCAGTAGGATACAATGCTGCGGGGTATACCAATGTGTCTGAATACAATCGCAAAGACGAATATTTCAGTACAAATTTCTTTTCAGATTATTCCTTTGACCTCAACGATGATCATCATTTCAAAATTTTGGCTGGTTTCAATTCAGAGCTCAATAAGTATAGAGATCTCAATGGAAGCATGAGCGATCTGATCACAGATAATATCCGACATTGAATACTGCCACCACCAATCCAAGGGCTTCTGGGGGCTATCAACATTGGGCTACCGCTGGTTTTTTTGGACGATTAAACTATAGCTACAAAGATAGGTATCTTTTTGAGGCTAACGGACGATACGACGGCTCTTCACGTTTTCCAAGAGATTTGCGCTGGAATCTCTTCCCCTCAGTTTCCGCTGGATGGAATGTAGCAAATGAGTCATTTTGGCCTATTAAGGAGCATGTTTCCATGTTTAAGTTACGTGGTTCCTATGGCGAGTTGGGAAACCAATATACGGACAATTGGTATCCTTTTTATGCAACAATGCCAGTAAGTATAGCTAATGGTACCTGGCTTTTGAATGGACAAAAAACAAATACAGCCAGTGCACCTGGGCTTATTGCCTCAACTTTGACCTGGGAGCGTGTATCAAGCTGGAATGTGGGGTTGGATCTGCGGGCACTTTCCAATCGTTTAGGTTTATCTCTTGAAGTCTATCGTCGGAATACATTCGATATGATAGGACCAGCACCAGAACTTCCCGCTATTTTGGGTACAGCTGTGCCGCGATTAAACAATGCCGAGATGAACTCCAGAGGCTTTGAAATTGAGTTAAATTGGAAAGATCATATCGGTAAATTGAATTATAGCGCGCGAGCTGTCCTTTCCGACGACCGTCAGACAGTCACCAAATATCCTAATCCTACAGGTACGTTGAGTACCTGGTACGATGGCCGCAAGAATGGGGAGATCTGGGGATATCAAACTTTAGGAATAGCACAGAGCGCAGAAGAAATGGCTGCACACCTCGCTAATGCCAAACAGTCTTTCGGGACAAACTGGCAAGCTGGGGATATTATGTATGCTGATCTCAACGGAGACGGTCAGGTTAATAATGGAGCCAATACGTTGGCGAACCCAGGGGATCTGGCAATTATAGGAAATTCGGCCCCACGCTATCGTTATAGTTTTGATTTAAATTTCAATTATAGTGGATTCGATTTAGGGATTTTCTTGCAAGGTGTTGGAAAACGCGATTATATGCCCAATGGCCCATATTTTTGGGGGGCGAATGGCGGGATGTGGCAGTCTGCTGGATTTGTTGAGAATATGAACTTCTACCGCGATGAGAATTCCACGATGGTACAGAACGGTGTTTTAGGTGTTAATAAAGATTCCTATTTACCAAGACCTTATTTTAACACCTCAAAAAATCAGCAAACACAAACTAAATATTTGCAGAGCGCTGCTTATTTACGTTTAAAGAATGCTCAATTTGGATATACGTTTTCTCCACAGCTATTGGCCAAGATAGGATTTACCAAAATTCGTATTTATGCATCAGGTGAGAATTTGTTGACTTTTACCAAAATGGCTAAGGTTTTTGATCCGGAAACCGTTGGACTAGGAGGATGGAACGATGGAAAAACATATCCATTTTCGACGACTTATTCTTTTGGCCTTAACTTGAATTTTTAATTAGATATATATGAAAACGACATATTATTTTTCTACAATTTCTTGGTTGTTATCGATGACCGTGCTGTTCACTTTGCATTCCTGTAACAAGTATCTGGACAGGGAACCCTTATCCAATGTAACGCCGCAGGAATATTTAAATACCGAAGCTGATTTAGCCGCATATACGGTTGGACGTTATGCCTTTCCATCACATTCTGGCTGGGGGCTTGGCACATTTGCCAACGATAACGGTACCGATAACCAGGTGACTTCAAGTTATTCGACTCGTTGGGTTCCGGGAGAATGGCGTGTGCCGAGTTCGGGCGGCGAATGGGATTTTGCTCAGATTAGACAGTTGAACTATTTTCTCGAACAGGTACTTCCAAAATGGAAGAGCGGTAAGTTAACAGGAAATTCAGCAAATATAACTCATTATGTGGGTGAAGCGTATTTTTTGAGAGCGTATGAATATTTTAATAAAGTACAGGCGCTGGGTGATTTTCCGATTGTTAAAAATACACTCAAAGATAATATGGAGGAGCTGACGGCTACTTCCATTCGACAACCTAGAAATATGGTGGTTAGATTTATTCTTTCTGATTTGGATTCGGCAATTACGTTGTTGAACGATGTAGCCCCTGACGGAAAAAACCGTATTTCAAAAAAGGCCGCTTTACTTTTTAAATCTCGTGTAGGGTTATTTGAAGGCTCTTGGCTAAAATACCACAAAGGAACTGCTTTCGTCCCTGGCGGAACTGGCTGGCCGGGCGCAAAATCGCACCCAAATTTTTCGATCAATATCGATAATGAGATCAATTATTTCTTAGAACAGTCGATGACTGCAGCTGCTCAGGTAGCCGATGCAGTCGAACTTGTCGGAAATACAAAGGATGATGGTTATAATTCATCTTCGAACCCCTATTTCAAAATGTTTGGCGACGAGAATCTAAATGGTTACAGCGAAGTACTTTTATGGCGGAGTTATTCAATGCCTTTAGGAATTACGCATGCTGTAAATCACTACATGAACCGTAATGGCGGAAATTCTGGATATTCAAGAGGCCTTGTGGAAAATTTTACGATGAAAAACGGACTGCCTATTTATGTTTCGAACTCCGGTTATGCAGGCGACGATTCCATCAGCCTCGTCAAAAAAAATCGGGATAATCGCTTACAGCTCTTTATGAAAGCACCTGGTGAATTGAGTTATACCAACCAGATTTCTTCGACAGGTGCTGTACAGACAGAGCCGAGACCAGATATTATCGGACTAGCCGAAACAAGGTACGTGACAGGTTATGCCGTGAAAAAAGGAATGAGTTATCTTTTTGCCCAAGCTGAGGGACAGACTGGTACCACAGGCTCAATTATATTTCGTGCTGTTGAGGCTTATTTAAACTATATTGAAGCAAGTTATCTTGCAAAGGGAATGATCGATGCAAAAGCGAATAGTTACTGGACAAAAATCAGAGAAAGAGCAGGTGTAAATACAGATTTTATGGCAACCGTAAATGCGACAGACATGCAAAAGGAAGCTCAAGGTGATTTTGCAGCATATTCTGCTGGGCAGTTACTATCCGACAAACTTCTTTATAATATTAGAAGGGAGCGCCGTTTAGAACTAGTTGCTGAGGGATTTAGATTTAATGATCTTAGGCGTTGGCGGGCGTTGGATCAATTGGCAAGCAATCCATACATTATTGAAGGGATGAGACTGTGGGGGCCTATGCAAGACTGGTACAAAGATAAAGGTGTATCGACTTTAATCGTACCCGGCACAGCAGGAAAAACCGCAAATGTGTCCTCACCACAGGAAAGTCAATATTTAAGACCCTATCGGATTAATCTTTCGGCTAACAATCTTGTTCTAAAAGGCTATAGCTGGACCAGTGCCCACTATTTGTCTCCTATAGCCATAAGTCATTTGAGCATAACTTCAACAGATGGTAGCCCAGCTGGTTCAATTATTTATCAAAATCCGAATTGGCCTTTAGTTGCCAATCAGGGAGCCAATCAATAATTGGTCGGAACCTTTACGAAAACTTTGAAGATAAGATAGTTCGGAGATTATTCCGGCTATCTTATTTTTGTCAGATAAATATCAAATGAAGAAAATTAATACAATTACATTACTGTTATTGGCAGCGGTTTTTCACGCTTCGGCTCAAAATATGATTGCATTACAACCCGGAGAATCAGAATCTGCTATTGTAACCAAAGCTGCCAACGTGATACCGACCCAAAGACAGCTTGATTGGCAAAAGCTGGAAGTGACCGGATTTCTCCATTTTGGGATCAATACCTTCACAAATAAGGAATGGGGTGAAGGGAAAGACGATCCAAAATTATTTAATCCGACGCAATTAGATGCAGAACAATGGGTTAGGACAGCAAAGGAAGGTGGAATCAAACTTTTGATTCTTACGGCGAAGCATCACGATGGCTTCTGCCTCTGGCAAACGAATACAACAGACTATTCGGTTAAAAATTCTCCTTACAAAAAGGGAAAAGGAGATATTTTTGGCGAACTTGCTGCGGCCTGTAAAAAATACGATATGAAGTTGGGGGTATATCTTTCCCCTTGGGATCGACATGAAGCTTCTTATGGGTCAGAAGCTTATAATGATTTTTTTGTTGCCCAATTGAGCGAATTACTGACCCGATATGGTCAGATTGATGAAGTTTGGTTTGATGGTGCTAACGGAGAGGGACCTAACGGTAAAAAGCAGGAATACGATTGGAATCGTTATTATCAGGTTATACGTGAAAAACAACCTGAGGCCGTTATCGCAGTTATGGGACCCGATGTAAGATGGGTCGGTACAGAAACGGGGTATGGACGGGACACAGAATGGTCAGTTGTACCGGCTAGTAATCTAGCACAAAATCAGATAGCTGCAGGATCGCAACAGCAGATGAATATTAAACCGGCCGGAGATATGCGTAATAAAGATCTTGGGAGCAGAGAAAGGATCAAAGAGGCAAAAGGGCTGGTATGGTACCCAGCGGAAACTGATGTTTCTATACGCCCGGGATGGTTCTATCACGAGGAAGAGGATAACAAAGTCAAAAGCCCGGGTAAGTTGATGGATATTTATTTTAATTCGGTAGGGAAAAATGGTGTCTTGTTGCTTAATATTCCACCAACAACTGCAGGTTTGATTCATTCGGTAGATGCTGCAAATTTAAAAAAGTGGAATGACTGGCGCACAGCATTGTTTTCGAAAAATCTTTTAAGCAAAGCTAAACTCCATACTGCAGGCCTCGTTTTAAAAAAATGGAAAAAAATGCCATTTTGGACGACGAAAGATGAAAAAAACAGCATAGCAACTTTTGAATATACCCTACCTAAAGCAACCGCGTTCAACGTTCTTTCCTTACAGGAAACCATCGCTTTAGGGCAACGTGTCGAGCGATTTAATTTGGAGATCTGGCAAGATGGAGTCTGGAGAGAAGTGTCGAAAGGAACTACTATCGGTAACAAACGTTTATTGACTTTTCCGACAGTTAGTGCCCAGAGATTAAGAATCAACATTTTACAATCTCGCCTAAACCCGCAAATAGAACAGCTGGGACTCTATTTCAATGAAAAAGGAGCATTTGAATAGCACATCATGATTTCAGCTTTAATTCCAATCACAAAAGATCTGAATAATTTTATTATGTTATACATAAGTTGTATTTTCGGATCTTCAATTTGTTTTTATGAACAAACTCAACCTTAAAATGCTATAGATGCAAAAAGAATCTAAATCTTATTTATCCATTTTTTCAACCCGAGGACTGAAATTTATACTATGTGCAATAATATCTATTGGACCAAATACTTTATTTGCTCAGGAACGAATAGTAACCATGCTCGAGGATGGATGGAAATTTACAAAACATGATCAGCCAAACTTCGCTGATATCGGATTGATTACAAGCGAATGGCAGACTGTTCGTGTTCCGCATGATTGGGCAATTTATGGCCCATTTAGTGCCAACAATGATAAGCAGCATATGGCTATTGCTCAAGATGGACAAAAGGAAGCATTGGAACATGCAGGTCGGACTGGTGGACTTCCGTTTGTAGGCGTTGGCTGGTATCGTAAAGAATTTGAATTGCCACAAAACGTTCAAAATAAGCGCACGGTTTTACAGTTTGATGGTGCTATGAGCAATGCTGTCGTTTTTGTGAATGGGAAAAAGGTCGGCAATTGGCCTTATGGCTATAATAGTTTTTATTTTGACGTTTCCGAGTATGTGAGTCCGGGTCAAAATTTGGTCGCGGTAAGATTAGAAAATAAGTCTGAGTCATCCCGCTGGTACCCTGGCGCAGGATTGTATCGAAATGTTCGATTGGAGATCACTGAAAAAACAAGTATTGCACATTGGGGCACCTATATTACGACGCCTGAGATCACAAAGGATTTCGCTCGAATTCAGGTTCGGACTGATTTAGCCGGTATAGATCTGTCGAAAGATTCTCTTTCCTTAGAAACTATTCTTATCGATAGCCATGGACGCATCGTGGCGAAGAAGAATGATCAGATAGGCAACTACCAGATCCAGCAGATGCAACAGGAATTGTTCGTTGAGAAACCACAATTGTGGGAATTGCAATCCCCCAATTTATATAAGGCTGTCAGCAAGCTCTATCAGAACGGCAAATTAATCGATAAATATCAAACCGTATTTGGAATCAGAAGCATTGCTATGGTACCCAATAAAGGGTTTTATTTGAATGGAAAGCTGACCGTATTTAAAGGAGTGTGTTTGCATCATGATTTGGGGCCTTTGGGAGCAGCTGTGAATGATGCCGCTATTAGGCGGCAGTTACGAATAATGAAAGATATGGGCGTTAATGCCATTCGCACTTCCCATAATATGCCGGCTCCGGAGCTGGTGCAAGCCTGTGACGAAATGGGTATTATGCTAATGGCGGAAAGTTTTGATGAATGGAAAATTCCCAAAATGAAGAATGGGTACAATCAATATTTTAACGATTGGGCCGAAAAAGATCTTGTAAATCTGATACGGCATTACCGCAATAATCCAAGCGTTGTGATGTGGTGTATTGGAAATGAAGTACCCGAACAAGGAAGTCCTGACGGATCTAAGGTCGCGCGGTATCTGCAAGATATTTGCCATCGTGAGGATCCATCTCGCCCCGTTACCCAGGGGATGGACAACCCTGATGCGGTTATAAATAGTAGCTTTGCCTCAACGATGGATGTTGCAGGCTTTAATTATCGTCCATTTAAATACCCCGAAGCCTATAAAAAGTTACAACAGCAGTTAATTCTTGGTACTGAAACTGCGTCTACTTTGAGTTCTAGAGGTGTTTATAAATTTCCCGTTGAACGAAAATCGATGGCAAAATATGACGACCATCAGGCTTCGAGTTATGATGTAGAGCATTGTTCCTGGTCGGATTTGCCTGAAGATAACTTTATTCAGCATGACGATCTACCTTACGCAATAGGTGAATTTGTCTGGACAGGGTTCGATTATTTGGGCGAACCGACACCCTACTATACAGATTGGCCAAGTCATAGTTCTTTGTTCGGTATTGTAGATCTTGCCGGTATCCCTAAAGATCGATATTATCTTTATCGTAGCCATTGGAACCAGGAATTGCATACACTTCATATTCTTCCTCATTGGAACTGGAAGGGACGCGAAGGACAGAAAACGCCAATTTTTGTCTATACAGATTACCCTGCAGCGGAAATTTTTATCAATGGAAAAAGTCAAGGAGTAAAAAAGAAAGATTTTGATGTTACCTTGGTAAATTCTAACGATAAAAAGGCACAAAATGATTTTATGCGTCAAAAGCGCTATCGTTTGATGTGGATGGATACTAAATACGAACCGGGTACGGTTACGGTAGTTGCCTATGATTCTTTAGGAAATATAGCTGCAAGAGATAGTGTAAAGACGGCAGGTAAGTTATATACTGTACGTTTAGACGTTGATCGGAAACAATTGAAAGCAAATGGAAAAGATATTGCTTTTATCACAGCTACGCTGGTTGATAAACAGGGGAATATAGTGACAGGCGAAGACCGAGAATTAAAATTCAAGGTAAAAGGTCAGGGGGCATTTAAGGCTGTGGCGAATGGAGATCCAACAAGTTTGGAATCATTTCAGAAGCCTTTCATGAAGTGCTTTAATGGTCAATTGGTTTTTCTTGTTGAAAGCAGAGACTCTGTTGGGGAAATTATAGCAGAAGTAGAAGGAAAAGGATTGAAGAAAGCAAGCGTCAAATTAACGGTGAAGTAAAAGATATGTTTCATCCTATAATGCTGTACAATTAGATAATATAGGTGTGTGTATAGATGGAATTTGCTTGTGGGGCACGATAATCTCATAAAGGTCTATTAAATATTGTAGAGAATTATTTGGCCTAATTAATGCATCAATTAATTATGTTTAAAAAAATGCTTTTGATACAACCTTTTTAATATCTTTGGTGAGTAACTTCATTTTATGAAAAGAGCTATTTTTTACTATTGTGCTCAGCTATTTTTCTTAATTCTAATTTTATTAATTGGAGGATGTTCCAAGAAGGAGAATATTGCGAGCAAAACCGATGAATATATTGATCAGGCAGAAATATTATATCCTTTGAATCTTGTTGTAAGTGCTGCAAACAAAGATTTAATAGAGTTATCTTGGGATAAGGTGAACAGTTCGCATTTTAAGCCAGTATCCTATGCGATATATGTCGATAATAAGCTTGTAGCGAAGGATCTTAGTATAACAAAATACAGCTTAATTAATTTGCTTGGCGATACAAATTATAAGATCCGTGTAATTGCGAGTTCCCAAACGGGAATAACACAAGAACAAAGCATAGATGCAAGAACTGTTGGAGGCAGCACAACTAACGGAAGTACTTATGTTGAATACAAAATTCATACGCAATCACGTATAACGGGCAATAATAGCATCCGTCTTCTGGAAGATGGTGGACATTTAATCTGTACATTTTTGCAGCATGAGGGGGGAGAAACAAATTTTAAACTGATTGTATATCGTACAAATAATAAAGGCCAGATTATATGGTATCGCTTGATCCAGGATCTAAATTATTATGATTTACCACCACATGTAGTGTTGCCTTCTAAGCAAGATGAAGCTTTCATTATTGTTAAACACGATATTTATGTCATTGATCAGACGAATGGTAAACTGAAACTGGAGAAGCCCGTTTCGATAGATTTGTCTCCGAATGATTACGTTTCATCAGTTCAGTTTGACGCGTCACATAACATGATCATGGGTACAGGTGGGGGAGAGCTGTTAAAGGTTACTACCAGCGACTTTAAAGTTGTTTGGAAACGTAAAAATAGCTCCGTTGGCATTTCTTCAATTCAGTTAGACAATGCGCAACAGATCTATTATAGTTTGCTTGATTCTGAAGCAACAAAAATTAAGGTGCAAAAAACAGATCGGGACGGTAATGTGCTGGCTACTTTTGAGTTTGATGGAAAGCTTCCTGGCGATTACGAACGTCAATACCATATGCCTATTTTACTGAAAGATAAAAATGATATTTTTTATCTCTGGGGTTTTGACTTCTATTCCTATTCGTTAAGGTATGTCAAATTTGATAAGAATGGCAATGTCAAGGCAAAATTGGGTGAGTACGTCAATTTAAAGCCAGCAGGAGCTTTTTTTGATAATGATAACAATATTGTGGTCTATGGACAGCAAGAAGGTGGTGGAATATCCACTTATGGTACTATAAATAAGTATGACAGTGATCTGAAGCTCTTATCGACTTTACAATATCCTAATTTGGAGATGCATATGTTTAAAAATATGACCCAGAATGTCGATAATTCATACAACCTGTTTTTCTATTATATACAAACCTGGTCCTATGAAAATTTGAATTTCATTTATATTAAAACAAAATCAAATGGGCAACTTTAACAAATACCTTTGTCTACTGGGGCTTGTTTTTCTTATGTCGGCCTGTAAAACTGAAAAAAATGAGGTTTTTCCAAGGATTATTAATGAGGCCATCACTAGTGTCCGGGATAAAGAAATTTCAATGACCTATCAGATTTCCAGTCTAGGATATACAAAATCGGGCGTCAGGTACTATAAAAAAGATAATCCCAGTCAAGGAAAAAGTGTTGAAGCTGTTCGTGAAGGCGATATGTTTCGACTCACATTGAATGAACTGGATTCCGAATCTACTTATATTTTGGTGCCTTACATCGAGTATAATGGCAACACAATAGAATCTGAGCGTAAAACTGAAATAACCACAACTGCTCCATTCCCAGAAGATTTTACGCTCTTTTGGCCAAATACAGAGGCAGAGTATGATGAAAGGGGCCAGTTTAGGACTGTGGTTGAAGGGAAGAATCTTAATAATATTAATCTGAGAGATATTAAATTTCTATTTGGAATGGACACGCTTCACATGAACTATCCCATTGCAACGAAAAATGGAACCTATCAGATCAGTCTAACGGGTTATTATCCGTATCGAGACGGAAATTATATGTTGCGCGTGATTTATAAAGAGAAAGAGATCATTGGTCAGGCTATTGATTTTATTTATAAGGGAAATACATTGGCCATAGGACTGAAAAAGACGAACTGGAAAACTAATTATCCTTCGATCTGCAATGACCAAATCTATTATTTTTGGAACAATTCTGTTTCACATTTTGATCCTGAAACGAGCCGGTTGCAGAATATTGCTCATATTCCCGATACGATGGGGGTTATTCCGCCAAAGTCCGTATCCATTGGAAATCGAATATTTTTTCTTGCACTTCCAGTTAGCCATATTTTGCCTTCGCTAGAGCCGGACCTTTTCAATGGTTATGAGTTGTTTTGTCAAGCTTTTGACATTGAAAAACGCGAATTTTCAAAGTACTATTTTAGCCGGCCCCAACTTAAAGAATCGCACGGTTATAGTAATCATAGTATCTTTGTGCACAATAATGCGGTCTACCAAACGTATACACTTACAGTGAATTCTCGTGGAATAAAGAATATTGTCGCCAAATATAACCCGACAAAAGATAAATTTGAGGAGATCGCCACTTTCGATACTAATTTTTCCAGTGAATGCTTTGTCTCAGTTAAAGGCAGATTATATGCACTTGGAGTTTCAAATGTATTTGACCAAGGTTTCAATATCGGGTATACCTTAACGATATATGCTGTTGACGCGAACACATTTAAACTTACAGAATTATATCGTGTCGGAACAACAAATCAAACCTATCCTTATGCGCCAGTAGGTGCCATAAATTTTAATGGTGATATATTACTGGCATTGGACGTCAATAATTTTATGATGTACAACATAGTAAAAAACACGCTAAGTCCTATCTATTTAAGTATTAATGGAAATCATATGTATTTTGGCGGAATGTTCACTTATAAAGACAAGTATTACCTCAATGCTGATATTAACTTTTTAGAAGGCTCAATTTATGAAATGTCTATCCAATAACAACTGTATATGCTGGTTTATAGGAGTTTTATTAGTCCTTATGAGCTCCTGCAAAAAGGAAACCGTATATAACGAAATAGATGCTTTTGCAGATATTCAAAATAAAGTTACTTTAGATAAAGGCCAGTACATACTGTCTTTTACACTTGCTTCGTATCCATATAGTAAAGTTGAAGTATATGTACACGATGATCTTGCTGTTATGTACAAACAGACCGGAGGAAAAATCTACAATGCCGTGAGTCAAAATAACAATAAGTATAGTGTGTTCTTTTCCCCTTTAGAAAAATCGAAAAAATACTATTATCAACTGATTGTTAACGACAGCAACGGGAATTCAGTACGTTCAGCAATATTTAATTTTACAACTCAACCTTAATATCCATGTATAATAAGTCTACATTATTTTGGTGTTCATTTCTTTGTGTTTTTTTTGAAAGCTTTTTATTTGTAGCCTGTTCAAAGAAGGAATACCAGGATGTACTGAAAACAGTATATGAACCTAAGGCCGAGCCCACTGAACTATATGACGAATTCACCGTCCAGCTAAAGGGTAGCGCCTTACAAAAAGGGGGAAACAGGTACATGGAGTATAACAAAAGGAACTGTAGTGGAAGATTATGTGAAAATCGACGACCCTAATAACCCTAATTCGTTTTTTAGGGGAGTGCCTGGAGAGGAATATATCCTTACCTGGACGGTAAAAGGTAGCGGTAATAGTAATACGGCCACAGTCGATGTTAAAATACCCGAGTTACATATCGATATTAAAGAAAACACACCTTCATCCTTTAAGACGATACTTCACTTTGCCGTGGATCCGAAATATAAAGGTAAATGGTCTTTCGATAAAGCTTATGGTCATCTACATAGCACATACCACGATGGTTGGGCCAGACCGGTAGAAGAAAATCCAACCATTGAATTGCATGGTTATTCCAATACCAGCTATCAAGTTACCTATACGATGACTTATGCTGGGAAAAATTATCAGTTTACCAAAAAGGTACAGACTGGCGAATATCAAGAAGACGAGGCATTAAATGAATTGCAAATGGGGCGCGGTGGGCGTGTTGTTGAAGATAAGGATGGACATATTATTGAAATGAATATGCAGGCTTCAGGTATAGCACATCGTTTTAATGACCCGGGCTCTTTTCCTGCGCTTAAGGCATTTAAATATCTAAGGAAGCTTATTTTAGGTGGATCTTCATTGAAAGATGTTCCGACTATTTTTGGCGATCATTATCTTGCCCTTGAAGAACTTAGTCTAGACAGAGTTGGCTATTATCTTACTATTCCTGATAATTTTGGCAATCTGACCAAACTGAAATCATTTCACCTGACACCGATGCGAACCCCCGATTTGGGATATACCGTGGTATTGCCAAAAACTTTTGGAAATTTAAAGTCGCTCGAAACCCTTATTATGCGGTATGTCGGCGATGTAGACTTCAACGGCACGTTGGGTAAACTGGTCAATTTAAAACACCTCGATTGCTTTGTTACCCAGCTTCCTTCAGATTTTGGAAACTTGACCAAACTGGTGTCTACGGAAGTTCTCGCGCAACAGGCTTATATCCCATCAAGTTTGAGTCAATGCCGTAATTTGAGGTTTGCACGTTTTAGTTTTGTTTATCCGGGATCATCACCAGTTACCTTGCCTTCGGATATCGATAATTTGACTAAGTTGGACACGCTTGAAATTTACGGAGAAAGTAGGCTTCAGCAACTGCCACAATCTTTTGGTAACCTCAAGAGCTTAAAACAACTTTGGATTCAAGGAGAAAGCTTGCAATCTATTCCTGATAATATTGGGAACTTGTCTAATCTTAGATTCTGGTTAGTGGGCGGTAATTTTAAAACTTTACCGGCTTCGATAGGTAACCTTAAAAAATTAGAAGATCTTTGGCTATCCCCTTCTGTAGAGAAGCTTCCAGATGAGTTCGGCGGATTAAGTAGTTTATCCTATCTGAATATGGAGAATAGTAGACTGACAACTCTACCGGAAACATTCGGAAAACTTAAGAGCCTGAAGGAAATCAATGCAAGGGCATCTTCGATTACTGATTTTCCAAGCAGTTTTGGACAATTGGACGGTCTGCTAAAACTGGATTTCAATTATAGCAAGCTCAAGAAATTTCCTGTAGAGATTTGTGCTTTGAAGGCCGTGAATAACGTTATTTTGAACGGTACAAATTTGGGTCGACTTCCCGATGAAATTTATTCCATGCGCTCAGGTGTGATTTTTACGCTATATCAATGTTTGAATATGGACTATGATCAATTAAAGGAAATCACTGCGAAAAGAGATGGTCTTGTATTTTATTACTGATAAGCGGATCATGATTGCCTGTAAATATGTTAATTTTTAAGGCATGGCCCACAGGAAGTAAACATAAAGTCCGATAGCACAGGATGCTCCAGATGAATGTTTACAGAATATTTTTGGACGGAAACAAAGGGGTATAACGTAATACTATTCAAGCTTAATGAAGTTTCAAAAATTTCTTTTCGGACGATCAATTTTGGGTAAATTCCAAAAGAATAGAATAAAATGATAAAGGAGCTGACCGCATGATCATCCTTTTTTTTGGAAGTATTATAAGGATAGCGAATGCGAGAAAAAAAAGAATTGTAATAACCGGAAAAACAAACGGTACTAGGCCATCAAAATTCACACAAAGCCCAAAAACTGTTAAAAATAAAATTGGTAATACGATTAGTATTATTGAAAAGTTTTATGGAGTCCAGTACTTTTTATAATACTCTAGCTGCGATTTTACATCGGGATCTTTCCCCTTTAATTTCCTATAATAACTTGTTAATATGATGCCAGACATGTCGTCAGGATGCCTTATTCCCCGTTTAGTCAAATATGCGGAGAGCCTTGAACCTCCCCAGAGGCCCCAATTATTTCTCATCCACATTCCAAATCCGAAATGTGAGCCGGCCATAAACTCTGACTCTGTCATTTCTCTTATTTTATTTTTGGTGCTATCATCCCAGAACGAGTCTATTTGGACAAAACAATCGTCAAGGTTTTTCGGGATATAAATACCGGCAATTGTGTCCGCATTCATCCGCTGTCTGATTTCCTTTTTCAATTTGTTTTCCTTCAGTTTGAATGCCTTCAGGAGAGAATCTTCTTTTACATAACCTGCTGAGAGTAGCTGTTTATAGTATTCCAAAATCACATCTTTTTTAAAGTTGTGGATTCCTTTATTATTTAAATATGTAAATAATGGAGATTTTCCAGTCGAAAGGAGCGAGTCAATCAATTCAAATTCACTTTCAAGTTCATTGTCGGTTAATTCACTTAACTCTACCTCATCACTATATTTGATTACGTTTTTTAGGCTATCCGAAACGTTAAGATTTAAGAATGAGGCTGTTTCTTTCAGATTTCTAGGAAGGGAGTTTTGAGCAGAAGCAGAGGGCAGTGACCAAACAACTGATATAAGTGCAAGCAATATAAATCTTAGGGTGGTCATATTATTGGTGTAAAGCAGTTTTAAATTCAACTAATTAGATCTAAATAATTCTTGAACTAATTTAAGAATTTATTCTTTTCTAACAGCTGTCAACTTAGGTAACGTTGCACAAGAAATGTAATATGCTTTCAAACAGTTATAAGACTTAAGTGATCAATTTAATATTAATGAATAAGATTATCGAAAATGGCTGGCAGCCTGTTCAATATTGAACGGCTAGTGTTCAATAACGGTCAGTATTAAGAAAGAAATTCGTTCGTAGTGTATTGGCAAATAGCGTGTTAAATTTATTGGCAAACTATTTGGAATCCCCATTCAAGTACAAAATAAATAAAAGATGGTAAAGCCTATTTCCAATATGTTCGAAAAAACTTCTAAATATGTATTGATTATCCTATTCAGTTTATCATTTATGCTTACCTATGGGCAGCGTAACGAAATTATGGATAAGCCAAAAGTTGATGAGCGTATCGAGCTTCTGAGTATTGTGTTTAGACTTGCTGGCAATCAAGAGTATAGCTCAGCTATTTTTAAGCGCTACGTTGATCGAATCAATGAACACTATGGTCCTTTTAAAGAACACGAATTGATCACTTTTGTCAATAAGATTAAAAATGAAAATGGCATAGGCTACGATGCAGTGATGAGTATGGCCATACATCTTGATGATAAGTTCAATCTTAAGCAAAAAAATATCAACGAAACCCTGGACAAAAGGTGGAGTAGAGCTAATGCTCTTCAATTCGCAACACTGTTAAAGAAGTTTTACAAAGACAGTAATAGCAAAGGATTTTTTCAGGATAACCAGGCACTGTACAATGAGGTACAAAAGCGCTTTCTTCCAATTTATGAACATATTGAATTGGACTGGTACCCTAAATTCTATGGTAAGAAACCATCCGAAAAGTTTTTGATTGTGAATGGTTTGGGAAATGGCGGCGGTAACTATGGGGTAGCCATTAAAAATCCACAGGGTCTTAAGGAAGTCTACGCTATTATGGGGACATGGAGTATGGATAGTCTTGGCATGGCTGAATTTCCTTTACAGAGCTATTTCCCTACATTACTTCACGAGTTTAACCACTCCTTTGTTAATTATTTATTGGAAAAAGACACGACAATTTTTAGAGACAGCGGCGAAAAATTATATAGCCTTGTAAAGGAGAAAATGAACCGGCAGGCATACGGTAGCTGGCAAACGATGTTGAACGAGGCATTGGTTCGAGCTGCGGTTATCAAATATCAAAAAGATCATAATTTCAGCTTCGAAGAGATTTCAAAGGAAACCAATGGACAGCTAGATAGGGGATTTCTTTGGATTGAGAAACTTGTTGATGAACTTGAACACTTTGATCGTCAGCGAGACTTATATCCTACTTTAGAGAGCTATATGCCTGTACTTGCCAAAGCTTATCGATCTTACGCTGCAGATATTTCTTCTTTAGATGCAGCTTTTGAAGAAAGAAGACCAAAAATCATTTCTTTTGAGGGAATTCAGGATGGACAAACCAATGTCAACAACACCTTAAGGGAGCTGAAGATAAATTTCGACAGGCCCTTATTGGGACAGGGACGGTCATTTAGGGGAGTTTCCAAAGAAGGTTTTCCGCTGATAAAAGGACATCGTTATTCTTCAGATAAGAAATCTGTTATCATTGATTGGGAGTTAGAACCAAACAAAACCTATGAAATTATCATTACAGGAAATGCATTCCGTACTGCAGATGGGATACCGATGAAAGACCATTATCTAAAATTTAGTACAAAGTAATTTACTGTAATGGACAATATTTGACCATATACATAATCAATTGTGGCAAAGGTAACTCACATTATCGTTGTGAGAGTTAAATAGGTTCATTCCATTGAGGTATACCGACAAACATATCATTTACAAATTTTTCTGTATACCGCTGCATTCCAGCTTCCTCCTTATCAAAGTAGGTCTTTATTTTTGAGCATACTTTAGGGTTGTAGCATAACTTGACGCGGAAGTTTTCGATCCATTCGGCCCGTATAACAATCGTAATTAATTTTTTTTGTGTCTCTGGACAAGCCGATTACAGTGATAGCTTGGCACATCCCAGCATACCAATCGATAATATACACTTTGGTGCCCGGGCTAAACTGTTTAGAGCCTTTGTGGGTTTCCATTTTCCCTTCACCATAACTAATTTCCTGTTTGATATTAGCTACTAATGTCGATAATGGTATAGGTTCTAAATGATCCATATTTATTCAGCGCTATTTTAATTAAAATATTTTCGCAACTAGCTTCATGATATCGCTTTACTGGTTTTTGAATTTACAAAACAGGATGTAAGAAATAGAACCGCATATATCACGCATTGCATCTCGTTGGTGGTCCGATATAAAGTTCGCTAATGAACATTAGTTATATCGATCCGTTAAACTATCATAAGTGAGATTGGGAAGAAGGCCTTATTAATTATAGAAATGGATAAGACATTTAGGGATTCATTTCCGTTTGGATCCGAAAAATCCTCCCTATGATCTCATCAATTGCCTTTATTTTTTGATTGGGACAATCGAAACAGCATAACCACCGCCTGCGGCACAATGTTGAACGATCGTGTCCTTTTTCGTTACTCTTGTAGTTTTTATTGTATACGCTTGTGGTTTTGTCTTATAGTTTGCGTCTGACGCATCAGCATAAATAGTTGCCAAATAGGTCTTTCCTTCATCCAGAAAATCAAATTTTATCTTCGATGTTCTGCTGGAATTTCCATTTACACTTCCTAAAAACCATTTTTCTGTATTTTTTTCTTTACGGGCAACGGTAATATATTGACCAGGTTCAGCCTCTAAATATTTACTGTCATCCCAATCCAGCCCGACATCTTTAATAAATTGAAAAGCATCTGGAAAACGATCATAATTTTCCGGAAAATCTGCTGCCATCTGCAAAGGGCTATACATCGTTACATATAGCGCCAATTGGTTGGCCAACGTACTATTCACATGGGCGCCATTGGCGAGGTTCATTTCAAAAATACCGGGGGTATAATCCATTGGACCGCCAATAAGTCTTGTGAAAGGCAAGATAGTTACATGATTGGGCTTTATGCCACCAAATGCATGGTATTCTGTACCTCTAGCAGATTCATTGCCTATCAAATTTGGCCAGGTACGTGCTACACCCGTCGGACGTACAGCTTCGTGCTGATTAACCATAATTTGGTAGGAAGCTGCTTTTTCTACAGCATACTGAAAATGGTTATTTGTCCATTGGCTATAGTGGTGTTCACCCAATGGAAGAATATTTCCTACATACCCACTTTTTACAGCATCATAACCCAATTGGTTCATCAGCCTATAGGCTGTATCGATATGTCGCTCATAGTTGCGGATAGATCCGGATGTCTCATGATGCATAATCAGTTTCACACCTTTGGCGTGTGCATAATCGTTTAATCCTTTGAGATCAAAATCAGGATAAGGCGTGACAAAATCAAAGACATAATCTTTATCATTGCCAAACCAATCTTCCCATCCGATATTCCATCCTTCAACCAAAACACCCTCAAAACCATGCTTCGCAGCAAAATCTATATACTTTTTAACGTTTGCTGTTGTCGCGCCATGGGTACCATTTGGTTTTGCCATACTGAAATCTGTTATTCCCAACTGGACAGACGGAAATTCATTTGTATAGGACCAACTACTCTTACCGGAAATCATTTCCCACCACACGCCTACATATTTTGTAGGCTTTATCCAGGAAGTATTTTGTATTTTGCTTGGCTCATTCAAATTATAGGTCATCTTAGACGCCAATATATCTCTTGCATCATCACTTACGATAATTGTTCTCCAAGGTGAGGTAGCGGGTGCTTGCATTTTACCCTTATCGCCATGTGAATCTGGCGTAAGCCAAGATTCAAAAACAAAATTTTTGTCATCCAAATTGAGGTGCATCGTCGAGTAATTCAGACAGCTTGCTTCATGTAAATTGATGTAAACACCTTCATTGGTTTTTAGCATCAACGAGGTCTGTACCCCCGTTGGCGAGAAGGAGGTTTGAGAGACGTTGCCGCCTTCGTAAGCGCTTCCCATCAAACCCCTTATTTCAGATAGTTTAGATGTGGTATAATTATATTCCTGGGTGTCATAATCGCCAGGAATCCAATAAGCGGTATGGTCACCAGTCATGGCAAACTGGCTACGTTCCTCTTTAATAGTGAAGTAATTTAGGTTTTTCTGCAGTGGAAATTCATACCGAAAACCGAGACCATCATCAAATAAACGAAAACGGATAATAATTTGGCGCTCTGTTTGTTTTTGGTTTAATGTGACAGCGAGTTCATTATAATGGTTTCTTACATTTTTAGTTTCTCCCCATACCGGTTGCCATGTTTCATCGAAAGTGCTGGTCTTTGAATCGGAGATTTCAAAATTGCTATAAAGCGAGCTCTTCTTTTTTATCTGGGTTTCACCATCCGTTTGTCCCTTTAAGTTTAATTCTTCATCCGGTTTGAGCTTGAGTTCCAATCCCAGATTGCTGGTCTTGATTACCACGTTGTTTTTAAACTTTAATTCGTAGGTTGGCGTACCTTCTTTTGTCAATCCAAAGGCCAGTTCAAATCTTCCATTGGGCGATTTTATCTGTTGCCCCCGTGCTACGATCCCGTTACAGCAAAAGACGACAAATAAAAGAAAAATTGATTTTTTCATCATTTCTATTTTAGCATATATATTAAAATTCAGTATTGTTATGAGCTTTGGATTACTTCGTTAATCGCAAAACTGTTACACCATGTGGTGGAATATTCTCAAGATAGGAACTCATTGTCCCCAGGTCTTCATGTTTCCATAAATCCCTTACCCGCCAATGGCTGCCAGATAAATCTGTAAAATTCAATCCTCTGGTTTGATAGTTACTCTCTCTATTAAAAAGGGCTATGACCCAATCACCATTGGTCAACTGACCTTTCCAGATCTGGCTTTTTGGATCTTTCGGATCGTTGGTTAAGGGTTTTCCGACAAATCCATCTTCTCTTAAAGCAAGTAGTTCCCTATTTTGGTAAAGCCAAAGATTTTTACCGATGGAATTATAACGGTCTCCAATTGTGACAGCGCCGCCAGAAATAAAGCAGGCTGAGATGACACTCTTCTTTTCATGATCATTGGAAAAAGTATTAATCCGAAGAAAATCAGCATCCAGTATCATCTTTCCTCTGCCTGAAATGTTAGACCAATAGGTCAGACCATCCATGCCATTTGCATATTGTGACCATCCAACACGTTTGATTCCACGTTCATTGTCGCTCCATCGCCACCATTTGCCATCTCCAACATCGTCGTTGACGCGGATCATGTGTCCGTATTTTTGCTCTACCTGCGCATCATTATAGAGATGTGGCATCACCAGACTTAAGAAAATTCCATTTTTATCGCAGGCTTCACGCATCCACCGAAGAGCTTTCTCGTAGTATGCCGCCGGACGTACTGGACCTACTGTCCCCATATTCCTATCTTTTCCATCTTCAAACCAGGAAAGAAAATCTACGCGTAGATAGCGCACACCCATATCCGCATAGTATTGAATATATCCTTTGACATATTCTTCGGCTCCCGGTTTGTCAACTTGTACCCACTTAAACCAGGTGGCCTGTTCATCTTCTTTCATGATGCTGGAAAGGGGAATATTCGTTCCTTTAATTTTTACACCAGCATCAGCAGCCAATTTGATTACCCATAGGGGGTTGTTGTATATTCCCAAAGTCATCCCTCTACCTTTCAGGTTATCGGACCACCAGGCGTAGTCGTGCTTCCATTTGGACGAGTGGGTTGTACGATAACCATCGGCGTTGTATTTAAAGTCGTCGCCCCAGCCGTCGATACAGACCATCTTGTAACCTAAAGATTTTAGGTTGTTGTCAATCCAGTTGATATTCTTTTCCCATTCATCTTCAGGAATATAACCATCCGTTTCGAAGTTATATTCGTAAGGGCTCCAATATAGTGGGCCGACGAACGGATTTTGCAAACTGTCTGGATGAATTATCTTTGTGGTTATATCATTTGAAGGAGTTTTTGAACATGCTGTCATAAACAGCATGTTCAAAAATACAAGTGGTGTAGCGAGTTGATGAAATCGTCTCATATGGCCTAATTTTTGACAATTGAAATTGTTTCGTAAAGCTGGTTGAAGGTAATTTTATACGTTCCAGCTTCGGTAATTTTCCATTTGTTGTCGATTTTACCCTCAGCGATAATTATTGCATCTTTTCCTGTTGTTCCTTCTCCATTGGTTGGTGGCATGAAGAAATCTCCGTCCCAGCTTCCGGTTGCGGTTGGGATCTTAAATTCGCCCACTTTTAATGAGCCTGTATAAGTAAACTCATAAGGGTTTCCTGCTGTAGGCACCATTGGTGTTGGATTATCTATTGTCCAGCCAGAAGGCACAGCGTCCCCTACGAGCCATATCTGCTTGTACGGGGTAAAAGGTTTGATCGTTATAAATGGGGTTGCACTGATATTAAGCAGAATCTTGTAAGCGCCAGCAGTTGCGATGTTCCATTTATAATCAGGGTTTCCACCCGGAACCAGCTGAACACCAGTTTCGGAAAGTTTTGGATGGTTTGCTAAAGGCATAAAGAAATCTGTCCCCCAATTTCCTGTCGCTACAGGGATTTTAAAGTCACCAGCATTCAATACTTCATTAAACTTAAACTGAAAGGCGTTGGTCGGATCTTTCTTCATTGCATTTGGGTTTTCAATATTCCAGCCATTTGGCGTAGCATCGCCCACCACCCATAGGGATGCATACGCCGCACCGACCGGACCAGGAACAACCTGTATGCTGATTGTTTTCGATGTAGTTGACAGCGTTTTTGACGGAATTAGTCCGAGCACCGTAATATCCAGTTTGGACTCTATATTGACCGTCATCTTCAATTTTTCAACTAGTATAGCGTTCAATTCACCCTGGGTAAACCGTTTGCTTATCGCTCCAGAGGCGACTGCTACACTATCCCGTTGCTCACCGTTAGCCAGGATTATTTTATAAGAGATCATTGAGTTTGAAAATGCCGGCCACGAAACCGTAAGCGCATCCTCAGACGGCTTACTCGGATTAATGACCACTTTATCAGCAGATGCTGTAATATCCGTAATTTCGAATGGCAGTGGAGTAGGTGCATCCAGTTCTTTCGAACAGGACTGCACCATTATTAAACATACGCCCCATAGCAGGATATTTCCAAGTTGCTTTGAAGCCGACAATCTTATATTCCAATTAAATTTCATAACTTTCAAAAGGTTTTATACTTACTAAAACTGATTAGTATCCGGGATTCTGTTGCAATGACGGAGTTAGTGTGAAAACACTCTGACCAATAGGATAAATTTTAGTATGATCACTATTATCAGGTTCTTTATCCCACCATTTTCCAGAATTGAATTTACCCCAACGAATTAAATCGGTTCGGCGTCTTCCTTCGACCAGGAACTCACGACCCCATTCATCGATCATTTCCTGATCGCTCAATTGCTGTCCCGACTCCAGGTACAGGCTGTTTGAGCCAGTTGGATAGTTACGCTTACGCACCGCATTCAACAATTTTGCGGCGGATCCTTTATCGCCGGTTCTATATTTACATTCAGCTAGTGAATAATAAATTTCAGCAAGTCTAATCTCTGCAAATGCCGAAGAAATGGTATTTGGATCCTTAGAAGGATATATCGGATATTTCGCAACCCATAAGCCAGAGTTGTCATCTGCATGGTTCATATTGGATTCTTTATCTGCGATCTTTGTTCCCGGAGGGGTATCTTTAAACCATCCCACCTGATCACGGGCAAAGATGGTATATCCTCGGTTGCTTTTGACCAATTTTGTCGGATCGCTATAATAGGGGAGGTAACCGAACAAAAACATACCTTCTCTTTTACTATTGCCAAGATTTTTATATTTCTTTAATCGAAGATCATCTGGATAGCGCTGAAATTTGATAAAGGGCTTACCGAGGGCAAAATTATACTCGACACTGTCCACATCCCGTCCTGGCTGAAGGGCATAGCGGGTATTCATATTTCCGAAATCGGTAAAGCCGAAGAAATTTTGAGCCTGATGCGGTGCCATCCACCAATACATATCCGAACTATAATGCCAGTGTGTGCGGGCCAAAGTTGCAGGGAATCCGTAGATAACTTCACTTGAATTTGCGTTATCGTAATCAAAAGGTTTTGACCATATCGTTTCCAATTGGTAATTGCCATATTTTCCGTCTATGATATCCTGACATACCGCAGCACATTCAGCATATTTGCTTTGACCCGTATAAACTTCAGCATTCAGATAAAGTCTGGCCAATAAGGCTGCGGCTCCGCCTTTTGTCCATCTACCAATACCCGTTGTGCCGAGATCCTGACGGAGTGGCAATCCGGGAATAGCATCTTTCAGCTCTTTTTCAATAAAGGCGAAGGTTTCAGCAGGTGTCGCTTGCGGCGGAGTTGCAGTTTCACCCTTTACTTTTGTTACCAGTGGAATATTCCGGTATAAATCAAAAGCCCGTAGGTTGAACCAGGCCCGGAGTGTCTTCAGCTCAGCCACAAAGTCGGCCTTTTCCGCTTCAGTGATCTGAACTTTTTGGATATCCACCTTTTCGATATCCTCAAGCGAGTTTGTAGCTAAACTGATACCCTGAAAAAGAGCTTTCCACATATCACTGGTATAATCATCCTGAACTGTCCAGGTATGGTAATGAGCCCGTTGGTATTTGCCTCCATCAAACCAGTCGCCATCCCTATTTGGGGTCATCAATTGGTCGGCAGGGAGTTCCTGCGCGTAAAATAGACCACCACCCTGAATCGACCAAAAGGCATGTTCAAACGGTCTCAAAAAATCACGGATCACATCTTCTCTTTTCTGTAAGAAATTGTCAGAAGTAATTTTATCATATAAGGTTTCGTCAAGCTTGGTACAGCTTGCGCTTCCCAAAATTAGGGTGCTAATGGAAAGGGGAATTATATAACGTAATGAAAATTTCATCTCTTTGTTGTGTTTAATCGTTAGAATTTAACCTGTAAGCCTGCTAGGAATTGTGCCGTCGATGGATAGTAAGACAAGGAAGTATTTATACCGGGTGTCAGTCCATTAACGGATATTGCTTCAGGATCACCTGTTGTAAACTTGGTGAAAGTATATAGATTGCGTGCTACGGCATACACCCGGATCGAACTGATTTGCTTGACAGGAGGTTTGATATTATAACCAATCGTAATATTGTCGATTTTTACAAAATCACCTTTCTCCAAGAAGTAATCCGAAAGAGTAGAATAGGTCTCTGCATTGGTCAACGCAGCATATTTGCCATTTCCATAAGCCGATTTGAGCACGTTCGCACCAGATTGCGTAACTGGGGTTCCCAAATAAAAAGCGGTCGTGTTAAAGAGGTCGTATTTAAATGAACCTCGTAAAAATACCGAAAGATCGAAGTTTTTGTAGGTAAAGTTCTGTCCCAAACTGGCGGTAAACAATGGTAATCCATTGCCTACAAAACGTTTATCTTCTTCCTTTGCTGTGTTTCCGGGTATAATATTGTTGTCCTTATCATACACCATCAAACGTCCAGTGGCGTCGATACCGGCAGATTCGTACATATAGAAACTGCCGATTCTCCGTCCTTCTTCCAAACGTTGAGCTGGTCCGGGAGACCCCGGCGAAGGCATATAGGACATGAATTGAAAGTTTTGCCCCTTATAAATGTCATTTGAAAAGGAAACGAATTTATTGCTATTTGATGCTCCAGCGAAACTTACCGAATATGAAAAATCTTTCTGGGTGAGGATTTTAGCATTCAATTGCACTTCCAGGCCCGAATTTTTCATAGTACCTACATTGGCAAAGGTTGTTGTTAACACGAATGGTGGAACCGGAACGTTATAGGAGCCTAGTAGATCTTTGTTGGTACGTACATAATAATTGATACTACCACTTATTTTTCGTTGGAAAAGATCAAAATCGACGCCGAAATTTAAGTTCTGTGCTTTTTCCCAACGAAGGTCATAGTTGGTATTCTGACTGGGACCCCAAACTTGGTACGATGCCCCGTTAAATGCAAAATAACCATAACCTTGATAAGTATCTAACGAAAGGTAACTGCCAAAGTCCTGATTACCCGTCTCACCGTAATCTGCTCGAAGTTTCAGGTCATTGATCCAAGAAGCTTTCGGAAAGAAATCCTCTTCCATAATTCGCCAGCCTAAGGAGAGCGCGGGGAAATAACCCCATTTGTTCAGTCTTCCAAATTTAGAAGAGCCTTCATAGCGCAAACTTGCCGATGCATAATATTTATTTGCCAAATCATAATTTACTCTTCCAAAAAAAGCGATCAGTTTCGCATCATTTTTATATGAACCAACCGATCTGAATGTGTAATCACCCGGCTGTGGATTGGTAGGAATAGGGACGTCATATTGACCTGAGCCCAGATTGTTATACGTCAGTACATCGGATGGGAAATTTTGGTTACCCGCATTCATTCCTGAATACAGAAAATAATTATATGCATATCCTCCTAATACGTTAATATTATGTCTTCCGAAACTTTGTTTGTAGTTTCCTGTCCATTCAAATACATACTGGTCACTTTTTTTATAATTTCTTCCTGCTGAATTTCTACCACTATTTCCATTAATCGCGCCTGTATTGTAGGACGGTGTAAAATTGAAATCAAAAAAATCAGAAGATTGTTGTGCCAACGTTACCTGTGTAGACAAGTTTTCCAAAATGTTAAGTTTAAAAGCTGCATTCCAGTCCAGGTACTTGCCCTCGGTTCCATCCAATACCGTGCGAAGTTCTTCAACAGGATTATAAGCACCAGAAAAACCCGTATTGATATAATTGAATAAGTTTGGATTTTTTGCATCCATCACCGGCAATGTCGGATTTAGTGTCAAACTTTGATTGAATGCATTATAACTGGCATTATTTGCTTTAAGGAACCTGGGCGCAATGGTTACAGTGGCTGTATACAGGTTATTGGCCGAGGTATGGGACAGATTCAACCGCGCCCCGTATTCTTTCTTGTCTGAACGTAAGTCCAATCCATGAGCATTGCGCAGGTCAAATGAGACGATATAATTGGTTTGTCTGTTTCCACCAGCTAACTGAAGCGTATTTTTTTGATTAAAGGCGAATTTGCGCGATACTTCGTTAAACCAATTGGTATTTCCTCCAAAATCCGTTCCTCGGTTGTGTTTTAAAAAATCTTCGGCACTGAGAACCTGGATACGGTTATTCGGTAAGTCAAAACTCGCATATCCATCATAAAATGCGTAAGGCTCAGATGTGCCTTTTTTTGTTGTGATAATAATTACGCCATTGCTCCCACGTGTTCCATAGATAGCAGAAGCTGCACCTCCTTTGAGTATATCGATTGATTCAATATCGTTTTGATTTAAGTTGTCAACATTTCCCCCAGGAACACCATTAACCACATAAAGCGGTCCAAGTCCGGCGTTGCGGGAAGACACACCACGTAGTTGCAGACTGGGAGAGGAATTCGGATCTGACTGGCCAGTGTTTACTACACTGAGTCCCGCTACCTTGCCAGCAAGAGCATTAAGTACGCCATTTCCACCAAATACGTTGAGATCCTTACCGTTTAGATGTGTAATGGCGCTGGTTACTTCTTTTTTATCTAGGGTTCCGTAGCCAACTACTACAACGTCCGCTAATCTTTCTTCATTTGTTTCAAGCGTTAGATTATAGACAGTGGCGTTATCAATATTCTTTTCCAATTTTTTATAGCCTAGAAAACTTATCTGTAATTTATCCCCGACATTTACTGCGGATAGTGAAAATCTTCCTTCGTCATCTGTTTTAGTAGCTTTTGGTTTTCCGGATACGGTAATAGAAACACCGGCCATTGGTTTACCTGTCACATCAAGAATTTTCCCTTGAATGTTTTTTTCTTGAGCTTGTACCCATGTCATTATCAGTATCCACATAAACACAGTTAATAGATACTTTAAAGACGAGCACTGTCTTAAATAGATTACCCTCATAAATTGGTTGTTTAAAATTTTTAAATTATCCCTTTTTTGCTGCTTAGGTATTTTCTAAAACAGCCATTGGTTACAGTTCCAAATCTAGAGAAACCAAATCCCAGGAAAAAGATCGTAAACGCAAAATATAAGTCTGGTGAATGTTTAAGTATTTGATTATTAGCTGTTATATCTATATTTTTCTTTAGAAAAATATAGATATAACAGCAGTAAATTAGGTAGGGAAATAACATTTAGCGTACCGAATAATCTAAATTTAACACGCAGTACGATATGTAATACAGCGAATCAGAGCTGTATAGATGGGTATTTAAACGTATCGGGTGTCTTGTTTCTAAATACTTTTAATCGTTCCGATCTGCATGATGTTTTTATCAAATTCATCCTTATCTATGATAGCTTTGCTTTTAATTTTTGCCCGATAAGTATAAATTGTGTTTAAGGAACAATGGAGAAATCCAGCAATTTTGGATGAATCATTTACACCGAGTCTGATTAGGGCGAAGATGCGCAATTCGGTATTCAAGAGCTCATTCGTTTTAAGCATTATCTTTCCATCTTCGGTCAGCAACGAGTTTATATCGTCTACAAAACTGGGAAAGAGATGAAGAAAAATATGATCAAAGGTATTAAACAGTTCCTTTTTTTCTTTGTCTATTCTCTCGTTAGATTTAACCAAGTTAAGGAGCTCCGAGATTTTGTCTCCCATGATCATTTTCTTTATTAAGGTCTGAAATTTCTCCAATTTCGTGATGTACATTGAACAGATATCAAGAAAATGTCCGATGTATACCTCTTTGATGTGATTGGATTCATACAACAAATTGTTCGTTTTGGACAATTTGTTGTTTACAATTTTATACTCTTCATTTTTAGTTTGTAATTCGTCATTTAGTTTATTGAGATCCTGATTTGCTTTAAATAATTCGAGCCTGAACCTACTCACTTTTCTCATCTGTTTATAAACATATATTATCGCTAGTATCAATAATATGGAAAGGACGGAAGCAACAATTAAAAACGTAAACAATTGCTCCTTTTTTTGTTTTTGATGTTCCTGATAAGAGGTATCAATAATTGGGAAAATTTGAGAAACTTCATAGGTCCTAAATTTAGCATTGCAGAAGATTGCGTCTTCAAGCGATGATTTTATACACATATAGGATTCATCGATGTAACCTTGTTGGTGCAGTAAAAATGCTAACGCTTGCATGGAAGTATTTTCTTTTATCGCATTTTTAATATCGCAAGCTGCGGATATAATCAGCAGTTCGCACTGTTTGCCTACATTGCCTTCCTTTCGGTATATTTCTGAAAGTGAGAATGCAAGCATTGCTTTTTCATGGCTATCTTCCTTTATTGTCGCGAATATTGAATTCAAGATTACTTTAGCCTCTTTTATTTTGTTCAGGTCGATCAGTTTTTCTGCATATACCATTTTGTAGTGATTCGAAGATTCATCAAGCAGCGTTAATAAAGAATCACGATAATTACGGCTAATTGCTAAATAATTTTTTTGGTTATAATTATGGTATGCATAAAACTTGAAAAAGTTCTTTTGAGCATCCAGATATTTTATTTTTAGGTGATTGTTTAATTTTTGGATGGGTATTCTATCCAAAATATCTTTAGAATCAATGTACATACCTGCGACCAGATAATGTAGAGAAAGGTCTAATTCAGTTTCTAGTATCCAATTTGGACTCTGGAGTTTATTTGCCAGTTCCAAATTTTTCTTAGCATAATAAATAGCGGAATCAGATTTATAGGATGCGTATGAGCTACTCAGCTGTTTTTGTAATTCAAATTTTAGATTCAGATTTTCGGTGCTATTGTCCAGCTTTTTTTTTATCAGGGAAAGATAAAGCTCTTTTTGCTCAACAAAAGTATCTTTATTTTGAATGAGATTAGTAAGATTGAGAATTGAGGAGTCTTTTAAAGCAATCGCTTTAGTTTTGGAAATTGTGGCTATAAAAAATAAAATCAGATATAAAAATACAGGTTTTCCCATTTATATTAGTAGAATACTATTCAAATTAAAGAAATTGAGCAGATCAAATATAAATAAATAACTTGAGTTTGTTCAATGGCGCTTTTTTTATAATAGATCATATCCGAGATTAAACACAATCCTGCGTGTTGAAACATTACACCAATAATGACCTATTCCATTTTCAGATACCTGCCCTCGAACGAACCCGTTATAACGTCTGACACATGTAGCGGTTCCGTGGCTTTTTGGGTTACGCTCCAAACTGCTTTAAATGGTGGTTGCAATGTTTGTATATGAACTGACCTAATTGGGCTCTGGACATTCTACCAAAGAACCAATGTACAAATGTAGCTTTTTCAAATGTTTCATATTGCTCGATTAATAATTGCGTTACTGTCATTTTTCCCCAAAGAGCATCGCTGTCCTCGTGTAATAAATTAATTCTTTCGATGACCGCTTCTCTTATGTTTTTCTCAAATATTGATTTCATATTAGGAACATTTATCTATTCTATCTGGATTTTGATCATTTGCAGTCTTACAAATCTAACAGATTTGTTCTTCGATCGACTTTGCATAGGATAAGAAATAGAATTGCATATCTATCGCATTACATCTCGTTGATAGTCTGATAGACAGGATAATTTTTTGAACAAGATATTTTGAAAGTGGATTTTTAGCCCTGGATCAAACTGCCGGAAATGTTGTTTTGGGTGTTGGGAAAACGGGCATCTCGTTATATACGGTCGACAACTGTTCCGTAGAGGGAAATATTATTGAGGGGAATGATTCCAATGAGGTCGGTATCGATATTCAATCTTCTTCGGTACGCAGATCATCAGATATCAATGTGAGCGGAAACCAGATCAAAAGCGGATTTAAAAACGGTATCAACACTTTTAAATCGACAGGAACAGGATTTGACAGGATAGCTATCACAGACAATCGGTTGAAAACTGTGGTGCAGCATATCCAGTTAAAAGGTAAATTTTGAGCTACTTTAATTTCGTGCTTAATTTATTTCTGCAAAGTATACATCTCCGAATATCGCAATAACAAACATGAGCAAATAAAAAATGTGAAGTCTGGATATACTTGAACAAGCTGACCCCTCAAAATTGAATTAGAATTAGGGATGCGTAGTGCGTTTAAAGCTGTTATTCAACTGCCATACTGGCTGATGTTGGTTCTTCCCCACTTTTGGTGGTAATACCATTATATTTGTCTTCAATTAGCGTTCATATTTTAATGAATGCATCAAAACTTGTTTTTTCGGACGATGGTGATAACTTCAGGATTATATCAGTAGATAACCAGCAAGATGTACTGGTAGTTTATGTGCAGAGTACTACCCAAAGTGCTGTCTGCCCAAACTGCTGCATCACTTCGAAAAGAATCCACAGCTATTACACCCGCAAGATCGCAGACCTTCCTGTCTTTGGTAAAACTTCCAGAATTATTCTTCGCTCTCGTAAATTTTATTGTCATCAAGACGAATGTCCGTTCAAAATATTCACCGAGAGGCTCGAGAGTCATTTCAGGCCATATAAACGGAGGACTGAGCGTCTGGAAAGTAAGATCAGACAACTTGGGCTTCTTGCCGGAGGAAGGCCTGCTCAGCGGATTTGTACCATATTGTCTATACCCACTAGCGATACGACTATACTACGGTTGATTGAAAAAAGCGATTTTTCACCAGCAAAAGGTGTTGAAAAATTTAAGTGAGGCTGTACAGAAAGTTTTGATTAGGCATTACAGCAAAGCCACAGCTTTGTTGGCCAATAAGCAGTTGCGGGTTGACGATCAACAAATAGCTGAAAATCAAAGCTCACTATCTGAAAACAGAAGCTCTCCGGATTCAGCTCATGGCGGGATCCGCTTAAAGCGGTTTGAGCAACTGAAGGAATTACAGAAAAAAGGATATTCCATACGTGCCATGGCACGGCATCTGTGCATGCACAGACAAACCGTCAAAAACTATTTGGACATGGAAACCTTGCTCCGGAAATCTCAATGCAAGATTAATCCGCTTGAAAAATTCTTTTACGCATATAAAAAAGCGTATGGGGGAAGAGCCGAGCATATTGATCACCACATTGTGGCAGGAGCTCTATGATACTGCCGGTTTGTTGGACAACTAAATTCAAACTTAATATATAATCTTCAATTTTTGACTGTATTTGCTAATATTTTTCTTTTTTCAAATCCCCTCCCCAAAGTGATTGAGGGTGTTTGAAAAAGAGGGAAATATTATACCTACCACCAGCTTTCCTTATTGCACCGACCAATTATGAGGCTTTCTTTGCGTAATAAACAGTGTCTGGAGTTTCATCATCAAGCGAATCGTGCCGTCTTATCGTGTTATAAAAGGTAACATAAGCGTTAACTTTCTGATAGAGATCCATCCCTGCGTTAGGAGGATTCAAATAGATTTTCTCTCTCTTTAGTGAACCCCAAAATCTTTCTATGTAAATGTTATCGATCGCACGACCTTTGCCATCCATAGATATTTGAACTTCTGCATCTTGCAGCGCACGAACAAAGATACTGGAAGTAAATTGAGAGCCTTGATCTGTATTAAAAATATCTGGTTTACCGTGTTTTTCAATCGTTTCAAGCATGATATCCCTGCACCATTCTGCATTCATTGTATTGGAAACTCCCCAACCCATGATCTTTCTACTATACACATCGATGATAGCAAACATGTACATAAAACCCCGGAACATGGGGATGTAGGTTATATCAGCCTGCCACACCTGATTTATTCGTTCTATCTTGAGATTCCTCAGAAGATAGGGGAACTTATAATCAGCTTTGTTTGATCTACTCAAATTCTTCTTCGGATATATCGTCCTAAGGTTCATGAGCTTATAAAGCCTCCGAATACGTTTCTCACCTACAAAATACCCCAGGTCTTTACACAGGTGAACAGTCATACGTTTAACACCATAAAATGGACAATCTAGAAATTTGCGATCTATCGCATTCATCAGCTGTTGCTTCAGCGTAGATACTCCCTTAGATTTGAAATAGTAACTGCTATGAGGGAGTTCTATGATTTTACACTGTTTATGAATGCTCAGATGGTGGTGGGACGGGCAAATAAGCTTACGTTTATCTTCTGTGCTCATTTGCCCAAGATTTTTTTTAAGAAATCAACCTGCATCTGGAGTTCGCCGATCTTCGAATAGAGCTCTTTCTCTTTCGAATCATCATTAACCATAGGCTTATCCGTCGTAAATGCTGCTTCAGCATTATCTAAGAATTCCCGCTTCCAGGTATTGATCTGCGTAGCTTGAACTTCATATTTAGAGGCAAGCTCATGAATCGTTTGCTGTTCCTTAATAGCTTCGATAGCTACTTTAGCTTTGAAGCTTGCACTAAACTTTCTTCGTGTTTTTTCATCTATTAACTGCTAATTTAAACATTTAAACAGTTATCCAGTATTTGGGGAGTATCATAAATATAATACTATTTTAACTGATAATAGCTTGATTCATACTATTTGATTGTTCTGTTATTGTTTATTAATAACTATAGTGTTATTTTAGATAATAGTATTTTAACAATTATGAGCCACCATCCGATCAAAGAAGTCACTCCATTAAGAGAAACAGAATGCTTCACTGTGTTTCATCGCATTAAAGATAAATTTGATTTTCCATATCATTACCATGAGGAGTACGAATTAAATATGATTTTGAATGCTTCCGGTGCTCAGCGAGTTGTCGGAGACAGGATTGAAGAAATTGGAGATTATGAGCTCGTTTTGACAGGCCCTAATTTGCCACATGGCTGGTTCAATAATAATTGTAGATCAAAGAATATTGTTGAAGTGACAGTGCAATGGAATAAAGATCTATTTAGCGATCAATTTTTAAATAAAAATCAACTGAATTTTATTAAAAGAATGTTGCAAGTAAGCAGCTTTGGTATAAAATTCTCGAAAAGCACTATTAAGTCAATCGCACCCGAAATATTGAATTTGCATAAAACGGTGGGGTTTGATTCAGTGATAAAATTAATGCTAATTTTGCGGGATTTATCGGTAAGCAAAGACACTGAACTACTGGTTGAGGGAGATATGCTTTTGGACAAATCACTGAATTTTCGAAGCCGTCGTTTAGATGTAGCATTTGATTATATGAATAAAAACTTCAGCAAATTGATCTCCCTTAATGACGTCGCCGAACTGGTCAATATGTCCGAAGTTTCTTTCTCCCGGTTTATAAAGAAACGTACAGGAAAAACATTTATTGACAATCTCAATGAAATAAGACTTGGCCACGCTACCAGAATGTTAATAGAGACGAGCAATACAGTCGCTGAGATTTGTTACCTATGTGGTTTTAATAATATTTCCAACTTTAACCGGGCATTCAAACGTAAAAAAAATTGTACCCCATCTGCCTATAGACTCAACTTCAGTGGCAGCCGTGTTTTCATTTAAGAGTTAAAATAATATATATAGTATTTTGTGGTTTTGATTGTAAGATGGGGTATATTTTAATTTGAGTATAACATTTGGTTAAAATAGTATTGATCTTTAAGTGGGGTATTGGAATATATTTGTCTAATACTTGAGGCTAACCAATTAAGAAAGGGATATACAGTACGTATGCTTAATAGAAGTTACCCATAGTAAGCAATTTATAAATCTAAATGTTATATATTATGAGAAGAAGTTTATTGACGACTTATACTCTTTTTTGCAGTGCGCTATTTGCCGTTCAATTAAGTGTTGCTCAGAGTCGATTAGTTTCCGGAACCGTTCGGGACAATCAGGGTCAGCCTTTAGCTGGAGTAACAGTAAAATATGGAAATCAGGCAGTCACCACAAATGAAAAAGGGAATTATCAGATTTCTGTGCCAGGCGGAACAGGAGTTTTGACCTTCACTTCGCTCGGACTCAAGACCGAAAACGTCCAATTAAATAATCAAACAGTTGTAAATGCAGTTTTGGCAACCGCCACAGTCGATCTCGAGGATGTGGTTGTTATCGGTTACGGCGGAGTTAAAAAGAGTGATCTTACAGGCGCTGTGGCCACACTCAAAGGTGGGGACCTAAACAAGACTCCGGCTTCATCAGTGGATCAATTATTGCAAGGAAAGATCCCTGGAGTCCAAGTGGCAATTTCAAGCGGTAAGCCTGGAGCTGGCGCTACAGTACGTATCCGTGGTAATAGCTCTCTCAATGGATCCAATGCGCCACTTGTTGTTGTTGATGGATTTCCCTGGGGTGATGCAGGAGATCTAAAACAGATAAATCCTGAAGATATTGAGTCCATCGAAGTACTTAAGGACGCCTCATCAGCAGCAATATATGGTTCGCGTGGGGCCAATGGAGTTATTATGGTTACCACCAAAAAGGCAAGAGCCGGTAAACCAAGAATATCTTTAAACACTTTAAATTCTATTTCGACACTAGCTGTCAAACCTGATCTTTGGCGTGATGGCATCGAAGAAGCTGTTTATGCAAATGAGGCGGCATTAAATGGGGGGACTCCTTTAAGTCAATTACCTTATCTAGGCGAAGTTAGGAGTGGGGTTTACTTTCCGTCTATAGCTGAATTGCGCGGGTTGGACCCCAATAAACCACAGTGGACCACCAATACCGACTGGGCAGATTTAGTCTATCGAAACCCTTTTTCCCAAAACTATACGCTTGGTGTAGATGGAGGTTCAGATAATACAAAATACTCCATGTCCGGTAATTATTATAAGGAAGAGGGACTCGCGATAAAAAATGCGTATGACAAATATACCGGCAGATTGAATTTAGACCAAAAATTAACTGAGGCTATCTCCGCTGGTACAAATGTGATATTGACACATACGAACAATCAAGGGCAAAATTTGAGTGCCGGCCGTACGCGTATATTCCCTGTTTATGACAAAAATGGAAACTATTTTCGTACATCGGCTACGGATTTTGGTAATCCGATAGCGATTGCTAATGAAGTGCTCAACAAGTCAAAGACTATAGACGTCTTGGCTACAGTATTTGCTAATATAAAATTTACGGATTGGCTTCAGTTTAGGACACAGTTAAGTACTAAGTTTGGTAATTCTGTTGGTGATATCTACGAGCCAGCCACTGTGACATTTCGAGGTTATGAAAATACAGGTTATGGCTCTATTAGCAACTATAACAATAATGAGCTAGTCAATGAAAACTATCTCACCATCAACAAGACATTTAACGATATACATCGCTTTAATATTGTAGGAGGTTTCTCTTTACAGACATCAACAACCAGAACGAGTAATTTGATAGGGATGAATTTTGTCAACGATAACCTTCAAAATGAAAATCTCAACAGTGCAAAGACAAAGACACTCAGTAATGGACTCTCTTCATCTACATTGAATTCTTGGTTTGGACGGGTAAATTATGCTTTAGCAGATAAGTATCTTTTTACCCTGACCGGTCGCGCAGATGGCTCTACTAAATTTGGGGACAATAATAAGTGGGCCTTTTTCCCGTCAGCAGCATTCGCCTGGAAAATAAGTGAAGAAGAATTCATTAAACACCTGGGCGCATTTTCCGAGCTGAAATTTAGAGCAAGTTATGGATTGACAGGTAATCAGGGGATATCTCCTTATCAGACCATGGACCGCTATGGCTCTGAGCGCTATTTTGTAGGATCACAAAATGGTTTTATGACGGGCTTTGGTCCGGGCTTGGCCGGAGCCAATAATGAGCAGGGGCTTACTGTCGTTGGTGGCTTAGGGAACAAAAGCCTAAAGTGGGAGACGACAACATCTTTCGATATTGGTTTGGATATCGGGTTTATGAACCAGCGCTTTACCCTGACGGCAGATTATTACGACAAGCAGACGAAAGATTTACTCCGTACGCGTACAATTTCACCATCCTCAGGCTTTGATCAACAATGGGTAAACGATGGTGAAATAAGTAACCGTGGTTTCGAATTGGGACTCAATGCTAAAGTAATTCAAACCGACGGTTTACAGTGGTCTGTTGGTGGCAATTTCGCTCTCAACCGTAACAAAGTGGTTAGAATGGGCGAGAGTGACCGTGTTGTCACAGGATCATTGATTGAAATGGTACGTCAGAATGTCAACCATTTTATCGTTGGCCAACCAATGTATACGTTCTATGGTTATCGTGCAAATGGAATAATTCAAACATTGGAGGAAGGGATAGGTGCCGGACTTACTGGGCGGGAGGCATTACCAGGTGAGATTAAATACGTCGATATCAGCGGCCCTAAGGGCGAGTCTGATGGGACCATAGATCCTACATATGACCGTACAGTAATTGGCGACCCTACACCTAAATTCATTTATAGCTTTAATACCAGTGCTTCGTACAAGCGTTTTGACCTAAGTGCCCAGTTTTACGGCGTATATGGGAATGATGTTTTCGATCTTCAAAAGATGACACCGAGCAGGCAAGTGCAGCGCTGGACGCCCGATAACCCAAGTCAGTTATATCCTAGAGCCAATAATACGCGAGGCTATAAAGCTTCGGATTTTTTCGTTGAAGACGGTTCCTTTCTTAGACTGCAAAATGTTACCATTGGCTATAATTTTAAGCCGGGCCTGATTGCTGGCATCAGCACATTAAGGTTGTTTGCCGCCGGCAATAACTTACTGACTTTTACCAAATTTAACAAGGGTTTTGATCCCGAGATGGGATTGGATGGAATCAACTGGGGTAATTACCCACGACCTCGAACTTATTCCCTTGGATTATCCGTTGGATTTTAAATTAAACAGCCATGAAAATCAATAAACTTTTTATACCTATTTGTCTTTTAGGACTAATCAGCAGTACTTTTATATCCTGTTCTAAACTAACAGAAGAGCCTTATGGAATAGTTAATTCAAAGTCTTTTTACAAGACGGGGCAAGATGCGCTTTCAGGCTTGATCTATGCTTACGCCATTTTGCCTGAAGTCGGATATTATTCTAGGGGTTATTACATTATTACTGAATTGCCGACTGAGAATCTGACAGCGAAAGCAGATGCAGGGCAGTCAAATTTTGAACTGGATCAATTACGGACTACCTCGACAAATTCAGATCTTGATAATCTATGGACATATCTTTATCGTGGTATTTCACGTGCTAACGCCGTAATAGCCAATGTTCCTAACGTTCCTAATATGGCGGAAGCTGACCGCAATCAAATTATCGGCGAGGCTTATTTTTTGCGTGCACTTCACAATTTTAATCTAGTGCGTCTATTCGGTGAAGTTCCGCTTCGTTTAGAACCCCTTGTTGAGGCCGAGCAGATCCCTGTAGCCAAGTCAAGTATCCAGCAGGTTTACGATGTTATCATTGCTGATCTAAAGCAAGGGGAACAATTGATGTCAATTTCTAAAAATTTTGAGGGAAGGGCAAATCGGTGTGCTGCCCAGTCATTACTCGCAAAGGTATACCTCCATATGGCGTCTTCAAAAGCTTCAACTTCGCCAGGCTACGAATTTGTAACTGATGCGACAAAGCTCTATCTTGAAGCGAATACATATGCCGCAAAAGTGATCAACGATCAGCAAATTTTTAATTTTACAAGTGTGTTACCTGATATCTGGAATACTGAAATTTATAAAAAAGCTGCCGTTTCCGAACACATATTTGACGCTGCTGTAGATCGCTCAGGTGAGCGCGAGGGGAATTATTCCAAATTACCGAACATGTTTTTGCCTGATCCCGGTTTTGCAATGCGTATTCCATACAATCCAAGCGATCCTGAGACTACAATAATCAATATTGGTAAAGGGTGGAACCATTTTCAGATGGAGGCCGCGCACTACAACAGCTACAACTCAAGTGATAAGAGGAAAACAGACCTTATTGTTTCAGAAGTTGTCAATCCCGATGGCAAAACCATTAAACTTGGTATTGCGGATTTCTCGCGACCTTTTACCCGAAAGTACATTGATCCACTTCGGGATGCAGATAAAATGAGTACCAATTCGCCGGTGATACGTTATTCGGATATTCTTCTGGTTTATGCAGAGTCTGCTGGTCCTACAGCTGAGGGATATGCTGCGGTGAATAAAATCCGTAGCCGGGCAGGCCTAGGCCCGCTTACAGCAAATCTATCGGTCGCTGCATTTCGTGAGGCAGTAGTTGAAGAACGTGCACTAGAGCTTGCATTTGAAGGGAATAGGCTGTTTGATTTACGACGCAATCATCTGATGGAAAAAGTTTTGGTAGAAAAGTATGGTAAATCCATCACTTCAGGAGCATACTTTTTTCCAATTCCACAGCGTGAAATTGATACAAACCCATTATTGAAACCATAACTATTTTATTATGAATCTGAAAACATATAAAGCTGGTTTTGCAGCATATTTGATATTGGTTTTTACAGTCTTTGGTTGTAAAAAGGATCCCTATAAGGGAGTCGAGAGCAATGAGAAATCCATTGAAAACTTTTCCATGGGGACAGGCTTTACGCAGATAGGAGCAGCAGTTGTAGACAGGGCCGCTGGGACAGTGAAAGTAAAAGTATTGGTGGAGGACAATACTGACTTTTCCAAAGTGAAACCTGTGATCCAACAATCTTATCGCGCTACTGTTTCGCCTGCCTCTGGTTCTGAAGTCAATTTTCTTGCCGGCAACTATAAGTATAATTATACCGTGACAGCAGAGACAGGTGAATCTCGAGAATGGGAGGTCATCGTCGAGCCTTTTACCGAAACGATCCTCGGTACCTACGATATTACCGGACTTGTACTTTATGGTGGTACAGGGCCTGAATATGGTGGTGGCGCGGTTTTATCCTTAACGAGTAAACCATGGATATGGCCTGTATCTGATGGTCCTCAAGTGGAATTGGATAATAGCATAACCTTTAAACTGACAGGAGTAACACCGACAGGTAAAACTACGGGTACATTTGTAAATGATGCCGGCGCTGACGGAAAATATGCCAATTTCATTTATACACCAGACCCCAAAACAGATGTCAATAAATTTTATCGTAAAATACCGAAGGGTGAAGGGAAATGGGAGCGGGACTACACAACCGATATCTTGACGCTAATTGCCGCAGATGGAAGCAGCGTAAATTGTAGTTTTCTTGGTCCTGGTACCGAGGATCTTGGCAATAAACAGGCTAAAACAATTGTTAACAATGCTTTTGCTTTTTCATTGAACGGTAATGACGACTGGTCTGCAATCTATACAGACTATGATAAGTTTGTGAAAAAGCCCAGAAGATATTGGGTGGAAGTGAAAAAGCGTAATTGATCCAAATCATGAAGAAGTTATTTATGTATGCCGTGTCCATCTTAATAGGTGGAACGGCATGTACCAAGGCTGATCCGGCCACAGATCAAAAGCCCGGAGAAAAACCCTCACAAATCGAACTCCGATTATTTGACAAGCAGGCGACGGCAGAAACTAAAGCGCTCTACTCCCAATTATGGAAGATAAAAGACAAAGGCTTTATGTTTGGCCATCATGATGATCTGATCTACGGCAGAGAATGGAAGGAAGTTGCCGGTAGATCTGACGTTTACGAAATTGTAGGCGACTACCCCGCAGTTTTTAGTGTTGATTTTGCTGAATTGATGGATGACCGCCGTACCAGAGCGACTTTAAACGAGGCCCGTAAAAAGGCTATCCTTGAAGCGCGTTCCCGTGGTGAAGTTATTACCGCTATGTGCCACCTAAACAATCCCTTGACGGGCGGGGATTCATGGGACAATTCATCAAAAACAGTTGTTAAAGAAATTTTGACCGATGGAAGTGCAACAAATTTAAAATTTAAAAGTTGGTTGGATAATCTCGCCACGTTTGCACTTTCATTGAAGGATGGCAATGGCAAATTGATTCCTGTTATCTTTAGACCTTTTCATGAACATACCCAAAGCTGGTCCTGGTGGGGAAGTTCTTGTACGACTAGTGAAGAGTTTATAGCGCTTTGGAAGTTTACGTTATCTTATTTGACAGTAGCGAAAGGGGTACATAATTTTATTTTTGCGATATCGCCACAACGGGACAATAATGGACGGAAAGAAGATCTGCTATTCCGCTGGCCGGGGGATGAATTAGTCGATTTTATCGGTATGGACTGTTATCATGGTACAAATACCCAAGCGTTTCTTTCCAATTTAAACGCGTTGCAAGAGCTTTCTTTAGAAAAGAAAAAGCCTGCTGGTGTTACCGAAACAGGAATTGAAGGGATCAGAAATGGTAATGTACCCTATGTCAGTTATTGGACCGAGCAGATCCTCACTCCACTCGTTGGTAAAAAAATCAGTATGGTCGTTATGTGGCGAAATGAATACGATCCATTAAAGCAAGGGATACATTTCTATGGACCATGGAAAGGGCATCCCTCAGCCGATGATTTCAAAACGCTATTTAGGAGCAGTATAAGTTTATTTTCAAAGGACCTCCCCAATATGTATGTATTGGCCGATGGTGTAACCGTCAATTAATCAGGTATGCGCTTTTTAATTGGAATAATCTTTTTTTTCATATTTCCAGTAACTACATTTTCCCAGATTATTTCTGTCGATTTTAAGGAGTCAGCAGCACTTCAAGGAAGACGGATGGATTTCGTTATAAAACTTAAATCGACCTGGACAAACCCTTATTTGCAGGAAGACATTAAGCTTGACATGGAGATATATACAGCATCAGGTGAGGTACTGCTTCAGCCGTGCTTTTATGTAAAGGGGCAATCTGGGGATATTTCAGAATGGAATGCCCGGTTCTCACCCAGACAGCATGGCGATTATCATTTTAAGTTCGTATTGAGCAAAAATGGAAAAATAGTCGCCACATCTAGGAAATTCGATGCGCGGGTGCGGGAAACGGCAGAAAAAGGATTTCTAAGTGTTAAAAATAACTGGTCCTTACAATTTGATAACGGTACATCCTTTCGTGGGATAGCCGAAAACATCTGTTGGGAATCAAGGCGTAAAGACGATTCAAAATATTATGCAGCACTGCACCAAAATGCTTCCGTTTATAATTATGACCGTATGCTTGCCGAATTTGCTGAAAATGGCGGCAATTTCTTTAGGACCTGGATCTGTCCCTGGAATTTGCCCATAGATTTTCAGGACGGATTCAACAATGATCGCTACCAGTCAGATCCAGCTCATTTTAACCCCAGCGCAGTACGCCGGCTCGATCATCTCGTCGATCTTGCCGATTCACTCGATTTATATGTTATGCTTACTTTGGGAATGGGTAATTTCAGATCCGATAATATCGGAGGGGTAAAGACGACGGACGAGTTTTTTGCAGCCGAAGAGGCTAAAACGCTTTATAAAAATCGTTTGCGCTACATTGTGTCACGCTGGGGGTATTCACCGCATATTGCTATGTGGGAGTTTCTGAATGAAGTAGATAATATACAGTTTAATGGTCGGGAAAAGCCGATTTCTTCTAAAGCTATTGTAGAATGGCATACTGAAATGGCTACCTATTTAAAAAAGATAGATCCATATAAACACATTGTTACTACCAGCATATCCCATAGAGATATCCCGGGGCTCAATGATATCGAGGCAATAGATATCAATCAAAAACACATTTACAAACATACTGATCTGATACCCTCAGAAATCAATGCATACTCCACAAAACATAAAAAGCCTTATGTCATTGGCGAGTTTGGCTATGAATGGGATTGGCAGCAAAATTTTGATGATTTTGCATATGAGATGGAATTAGATTTCAAACGGGGTCTCTGGTATGGGCTTTTCTCATCAACACCGATCCTACCGATGAGCTGGTGGTGGGAATACTTTCAGAATAGGGATATGCTACCTTATTATCGTGGGGTACGGCAATTGAGCGACCGTATGTTGCTGAATGGAAAAGGAGAATTCAAGCCATTGGCATTAAAAGCCGGTAGGCTTGAAGCCTATGGCGTAAAATGTGGCGAGGAACTCTATATCTATCTTTACAATCCCACGAATGAGGTTTTTAGTAGTAGCGTAGAGATTTTGGACATCATCGGAAACAAAAAGGAGATCCAATCATTTGACCCGCTTACATTAAAATATCAGGCAGAAGAGCTGAAAGATCATCAGGATGGAAAAATATTATTGAAAGATCTTTTTGTGGGATCTAAAAAAGAGAAGCTTTATATTATTAAGTAATGACAGTAACAAATCACCTATTATGGAAAAAAATATATTCAAGTCACTAGCGCTACTATGTAGTTCATTAATCGTGATCACCGGGATCGGCTGTAAAACATTGACTAGCCAATCGCTGGCGGCAAATACGCAGGTCAATGATTCTGTTTCGTGGTCGGCTAAAAAAGAAAAGCAAAAGATAATGGATTACCTATCCCGGATTAAGGGAAAGCGTGTTATTGGTGGTATACACAATCGCGAACCCAATAGTGAGCCTGCCCGCTGGACCAATGCCATAAACAAACTAGTAGGTAGATATCCGAAGCTGTGGAGCGGTGATTTTTTATTTCAGCAGGAAAATATTGATCACAGGAGCACTATGATTGATGAGGCTATCAGCCAATTCCATCAGGGTGCAATTGTTAATATCATGTGGCACGCCTGCAACCCTGTCAATGGACAACCTTGTAGCTGGGATGACGGACGTGGCGTTTTAAGTCATTTGACAGACAGCCAGTGGGAAAACCTTTTTATAGAAGGGACCTTAGAGCATGGTAAATTAGTCTCGATGATGGAAGAAATTGCAGTTTATCTAAAGCGATTGAAAGACAACAAGGTCATCGCTCTGTTCAGGCCCTTTCATGAGATGAATCAGGGGAAATTTTGGTGGGGGGGACGCCCGGGAGAAAAAGGCACCGCTAGACTCTACCGGTATGTACATGACTTTATGGTTAAGAAAAAAGAGCTCGATAATCTAATTTGGGTTTGGAATGTTCAAGATTTTCAAAGCCTGGATACTGACGTCGAGCTGTATAATCCCGGAAGATCCTATTGGGATATTGTTTCGCTTGATGTATACGATGATCACACGGGGTTTAGTAATGAAAAGTATGATGCGATCGTTCGTGTAGCAGCAGGAAGGCCAATGGCGATCGGAGAGTGCCAGGTATTACCGTCACTTGAGGTACTTAAAGACCAGCCCAATTGGGTGTTTTTTATGGGCTGGTCAGAATTGGTCTTTGAAAAGAACAGTGAGGCTAAGATCAAAGCATTATACGGTTCCGATCAGGTAATTATGCTGGGTGAGTAGAATAATTACACCCTTGTACAACTATTTGTTAATAAAGTATTAGCCAGCAATATCGTTAGCTCACTATCTTAGAATAACCAAAATAAACAATTATGAGATCTTTATGTAAATTATGGTGTATCTGCTTGATCATATTGTCATACAGCTGCCAAAAAAAAGCTTTTGATCAGGCTGCAGAATCTCTGCCCAAGCAGAAAAAGATGGCTTTGAACAATGGTGTTGCTCCGGCTTCAATCACTGATGCCGTGACTATTTCGGGCAATAAATTTTATGTTGCCTCAAAGCAGATTTTTTTCAATGGTATCAACACAGCCTGGCAAAAGCAAAGCGATTATACTTTAGATTTTTTAGGTAGAAATTTTGATTACACCTGGTGGAGCAATGAGTTTCAGCGTTATAAGGATAATAAAATTAACCTTGCTAGAATCTGGGTGCATGGGTCGGGGAGCCATAGTCCGTCTTTAAACGGTGACGGTCTTGTCACAGGTGCCAGTAGTCAGTTCTGGACAGATATGGACCAACTCGTTCAGATCGCTAAATCAAAGGGAGTGTATCTGCTGGTTACATTTTGGTCATTTGATATGGTAAAGAATACCAGCAGCAAGTACAATCAATTTAGGCAGATCATCAATGACGTCAACAAAACCCAGTGGTATACCGAATATTTTCTTGTCCCCTTTCTGCAGCGTTATGAAAATGAACCCACCATTATGGGATATGATATCTGCAATGAGCCAGAGCATATGTGGCGTGATGCAAACTGTGGCAATTTAAATAAGAACAATGTCGTGCGTTTCATTGCATGGTGTGCGGCCAAGACAAACCAATTTTCTACCAAGCCGGTGACGGTAGGTTCAATGTGGATTATTTTTAACAGCGATAGGTACACATCATGGGATACCTATGGGGGCAATAATTATAGCAATGCAAAATTGCAGGCGCAGTACAACAATTCCAACGCCTATTTAGATTTTTATTCACCCCATTGGTACCAGTGGCAATCCTCCGGGGCGCCATTTACCACGACCATCGGCTATTGGTTAGATAATGGTGATAAACCTGTCTTGATCGGAGAAACACCGGGGTATGATGTCAACAGCTCATCCTATAATAATTCCGGCAATTGGAATATTACTCTGGCCAATTATTACAAACAAAGCTATTGGAACGGGTACGCAGGCGTATGTGCATGGAAAAATCCATGGGAAAATGATAACTACGGTAATTTCAATGCCATTAAAGTGGCTACAAATGATTTTTATGTCAATTATCCGAGTCTAGTTTATCCCTAACAGTGTTGTATTCTAGTGATTGGTAATTGGTGTTAGAGGAGCAGTTTACTGCTTTTTTTACTAGTTTGGCCAATTTGGAGATAAAATAGTATACGCCGTAAGTGATGTTTACGTGTTGTTTTGATGATTTTTAGTTCGAATTGAATTACCTACTGCTAAAATAGTATTAGTCGAGGTAAGCTTTACCAAGTAAATTTGCTGTAGAGATGTTAAAAGATAACCAATTGTAATATTCAGACTAGGCTCACAAATTATGATTATTCGACGACCAAATCCAAAATTATTATATGCCTTATTATTTGCGATCCTATCTGTTTTTCAATTGAAGGCGCAAGAACACAAATTAAACCAGTGGGTGACCCACGATCAGCCTCTTTCGCAGCTTTCCGCAGGGCCGCCGGCAGTATTCGAGCCGACATCACGGGGGCGTCAACTACCTATCGTTATTGACGAAAGACAGGCATTCCAGACTATTGATGGATTTGGGTTTGCGCTGACGGGTGGTAGTGCCCAACTGATACATCAGATGGTACCCGATAAAAGGTCTAAGCTTCTACACGAACTTTTCAGTGCCGGAGATGGAATCGCCATTAGTGCTATCCGTTTAAGTATTGGTGCATCCGATCTAAATAGCTTTGTTTATACCTATAATGATCTCAGTGGTGGCCAGGCAGATCCGGATCTTTTGAATTTCAGCCTGGGGCATGATTACGAACATGTCATTCCTGTACTCAAAGAAATTTTGGCCATCAACCCCAAAATTCAGATTATGGCTTCGCCCTGGACTGCTCCTGTGTGGATGAAAGTGGGACAGCTGTTTCAAGGCGGCTCATTAAGGACGGACTGTTATCCTGTATATGCCCGTTATCTTTTACGTTATGTACAGGAAATGGAAAAAAATGGGATCCCTATTCATATGATCACCGTGCAAAATGAACCACTCAATTCGAGGAATACTCCCAGTATGCCATTTTCTGTATCGCAGATGCGCAATTTTCTAAGAGACCACTTACTGCCCGTCTTTAACAAATTGAAGCCGGATACAAAAATTATTCTTTTTGATCATAATTGTGATAGACCAGATTATCCATTGACCCTGTTGAATGACCCTGCTATTGGTCCATATGTAGATGGATCCGGTTTCCACCACTATGGAGGTGACATTGGTACGATGTCATTGGTGCATCAAGCTAGACCTGACAAAAATATCTATTTTACAGAACAGATGGTCATTCAATCTAGCCAAAGTAAAATCAGCAACCTTGCCTACCAGACCGAACGCCTTGTTATCGGAACCATGCGCAATTGGAGCCGGAATATGATATTGTGGAATTTGGCCGCAGATCCCAATAATGATCCCCATACAGATAATGGTGGATGTGCCATATGTCAGGGCGCACTTACCATTGATGGAGATCAGGTATCAAGAAATGTGGCCTATTACGTTGTTGCACATATTTCAAAATTCGTTCCGCCGGGATCGGTACGTGTTTCCTCCAATGCTCCTTATGATCAAGGTATTGACATTACCACGGACGAGGAAAACGCGGATATCAAACGCGTTACTACAGTACAGAATAGTGGAGTATTGCCCAATGTTGCGTTTCTTACTCCCAAAAAAGAGATTGTCCTGATTGTTGCAAACAGTTCATTCTATGATCGGGAGGTAAAAGTTCAGTATAAGGGTAAATTCAGCATGATCAAGTTAGCTGCTGGAGCAGTAGGCACCTATTGCTGGAAATCAGAATAAAAAATTATGAAACCACCATGAATATTCAAACCACACAGTGGGAAGAATAGATCTGGCGGCCTCATTACCATTGAAAACAAATGATATACAGATGAAAAAACTAATTTTATTGGGCACAGCGTTGTTAGGTCTCTATTTGCCTGTTAAAGCACAGCAGGACGGATCCTCATTTAGCACAGCCGGATGGTGGCAGGCATCGACAGGCAAATTTTCACCTGCGATTGATTCCAGTGGACGGGTTACCTTCCGTGTGAAGGCTCCCCAAGCCAGCAAAGTGCAGGTCGAGATTGGCGACTGGGACATTATGAGATTGGCGATGGAACAGGATACAAGCGGTGTTTGGACGGCATCTACGAGCTCCCTATTGCCAGGTATTTATCAGTATGTATTTGTGGTAGATGGAAAACGTTCTATAGATTTAGCCAATCCTAAAGTCAAATACGGCACAGAAGTGTATGGCAGTGTATTGGAAATTATAGCACGTCAGCCTGCCGTTGATCAGTTAAGAGCCGTCAACCACGGAGAACTCCGCATCTTAACCTATACCGCTAGCAAATTAAATAAGCAGCGCAACCTTTATGTCTATGTGCCACCCCAAGCTGTCCAGTCAACTAAACCGCTGCCAGTTTTATATCTCAGGCACGGTGGGGGAGATGATGAGGGGAGTTGGTTTCGTGATGGGCGTGTTGCGTATATCATGGATAATTTGATTGCCGAAAAAAAAATAAAACCCATGTTGGTGGTTATGACCAATGGTCTAACGGATGGATCATGGGCCGGGGGTAGTTCAGTTGAAGGGATGGATCTTCTTGAAGATGAGTTGCTAAACGACGTGAAGCCGCTTGTCGAGCAACGATTTAATGTGGGTAAGGATAAGTTATCTCGGGCCATAGCTGGTTTATCTATGGGAGGAGGGCAGGCTTTCGTGATCGGTATGCGAAATAAAGATACTTTCCAATATATAGGTCAATTTAGCTCGGGACTTTTGAGTGATCCAGCATTTGATTTTGATCGCTATATCCCCAATATGTCAGCTTTAAAATCTTCTTCCAATAGTCAAGCTGTCTATATCTGGTCCAGCTGTGGTACCAAAGATCCTCGGTACAACGGACATTTAGCTTTTCTCCAGAAGTTGAAAAGCTATGGGGTTGATTATGTCTATGACCAGGCAGATGCTGGCCATGAATGGTCATTCTGGAGGGGACAATTGGAAAAATTTGTCCAACAGATCTTTAAAGAGCACAAGAAATAGAAAATATACAAGAGAAACAAAACTATACTTATAGAAGATGAATTTAATATTTGAAAATCGTAGACAAGCTATCGAACAAGCACATCAGGAACTAATTTCTCGAAAAAATACGCCATTATTGCCAGGAAATGGGATATACGAGCGGTATACCTATCCAGTTCTGACTGCTGATCATACACCACTTCATTGGCGTTATGATTTTGATGAGGAGAGAAATCCCTTTCTGATGGAGCGTTTCGGCATCAATGGGACATTCAATGCTGGGGCAATCAAGTGGCAGGACAAATATATTATGGTTGTGCGTGTAGAGGGTAATGATCGCAAGTCATTTTTTGCTATTGCTGAAAGTGAAAATGGCATAGATGGTTTCCATTTTTGGGATTATCCGATAGATATTCCCGAGACCGAAATTCCAGATACCAATATCTATGATATGCGTCTCACGCTACACGCGGACGGATGGATCTATGGTATTTTCTGTACCGAACGCAAAGATCCCGCAGCTCCTGCTGGTGATCTATCTTCGGCAGTTGCAGCTGCCGGCATTGTACGTACTCGCGACTTGGTCACATGGGAACGCTTGCCAGATTTACAATCCAGCAGTCAGCAGCGCAATGTGGTCCTCCACCCCGAGTTTGTCGATGGTAAGTATGCACTTTACACACGTCCACAGGATAGTTTTATTGATGCAGGCAAAGGTGGTGGAATAGGTTGGGGGCTGGTAGACAGTATGGAAAATGCGGTTGTTTCCGAAGAGAAAATTATAAATCACCGACACTATCATACCATTAAAGAGCTTAAGAATGGGCAAGGGCCAGCGCCCATTAAAACCGAGCGTGGCTGGCTACACCTGGCACATGGCGTACGGATGTGTGCTGCAGGCCTTAGGTATGTACTCTATCTTTTTGTAACAGATCTGGCACATCCCGACCAAATAATTGCTGAACCCGCGGGACATTTTATGGCACCCAAGGGTATAGAAAGAGTAGGAGATGTCTCCAACGTACTCTTTTCAAATGGCTGGATCGCAGACCCCGATGGTACCGTTTATATCTATTATGCTTCGAGCGATACACGGATGCATGTCGCCTTATCATCGATAGACAGATTGCTTGATTATTGTTTTAATACAGCCCAGGATGGATTTCGGTCAGCAGCATCAGTCAAGGTCGTACATACGATCGCTTCAAAAAATCTGAATAGTTAGATTTGTATCCAGAATACCTACTTATGAGAATTGAAAATGAAAAAATCTCGTTGAGAGAGAAAATCGGATATGGCCTGGGAGATGCAGCGTCGTCCATGTTCTGGAAGCTGTTTGGTATGTACCTGATGTTTTTTTATACCGATATTTTTGGTATGGAGGCGAAAGCTGTTGGTACCATGTTTTTGATCACCAGAGTTTGGGACTCGTTGTTCGATCCCATTATAGGTGCACTTGCAGACCGTACACGGAGCCGTTGGGGCAAGTTCAGACCATTCATCCTTTATGTTGCCATACCCTTTGGTTTGATCGGTGCAGCAACATTTTATACGCCTGATTTTTCGCATACCGGAAAAATTATCTATGCCTACCTGACTTATTCCTTGATGATGATGGTGTATTCGGCGATCAACGTACCATATGCATCATTATTGGGTGTAATGAGTCCCTTTCCCAAAGTGCGTAATGTACTGGCTACCTTTCGGATGACATTCGCCTATATCGGGAGTTTTGTTACCCTGCTTTTATTCAACCCATTAATAGATTTTTTCAGTAAGGCGGGAGCAGATCTTACGTCACTTCAGCATGGTTGGTTTATGGCTGCACTAGTTATTGCTGCATTTTCAACGATACTTTTTTTGCTATGTTTTTATTGGACAAAGGAAAGGGTTGTAGAGGTGACGGCGCATCACTCGACATTAAAGCAAGATATCGGAGACTTGCTAAAAAATGGTCCTTGGTGGATACTGCTGGGAGCCGGGGTGGCGGCTCTTGTTTTTAATTCCATTCGGGATGGAGCAACGCTATACTACTTCAAGTATTATGTTGAGGAGCATCAAATCGACCGAATCATGATTTTTGAGGTACCATTTGTATTAAGTGGACTTTATTTGGCCCTTGGGCAAGCTGCTAATATATTAGGTGTTGTATTAGCAGCTCCTGTCAGTAATCGTATCGGAAAAAAAAGCACCTATATGATTGCCATGCTTATTGCTACGGTGGGAAGTATTGCCTTTTACTGGTTGGGCAAAGAAGATCTAATTCTTATATTTTCTCTTCAGGTACTCATCAGTATTTGCGCCGGGAGCGTATTTCCCTTGCTTTGGTCGATGTATGCCGACTGTGCAGATTATTCCGAACTACGCACAGGCAATAGGGCAACAGGTTTGATCTTTAGTTCTTCATCGATGAGTCAGAAGCTCGGCTGGGCATTTGGGACGGCTCTGACAGGTTGGCTATTGGCCTATTATGGTTTTCAGGCCAATCAGCAGCAGAGTGACGAAGCACTTCATGGTATTCGGATGTTCTTGAGTTTTTTCCCTGCAATCGGTACTGTATTATCCGTGTTGTTCATAAGTTTTTACCCTTTGAGCGAAAAACGGATGGATCTGATCCTTAATGATCTAAAGAATAAAAGAGAGGCTGATCTTGAAAAAAAATAGATGAATCAATACATTTAGCTTGAATTAAATGAATCGTTTTAGAGAAATACTTGAAAACAACATACTTCCATTTTGGAGTGAAAAAATGGTCGATCTGGAATTTGGCGGTTTTTACGGAAAGATGGATGGGCATAATCATTTGGTGCCCTATGCTAGCAAAGGAGCTGTTATGCACGCGAGGATCCTCTGGACGTTCTCAGCTGCCTATCGCCAATTTAACGATATATCCTATTTACGAATGGCTGAACGGGCTTACCACTACCTACGCGATAATTTTATCGATAAAGAATATGGGGGAGTTTATTGGGAGCTTGATTATCAGGGCAAGCCCCTCAATACAAAAAAACAGACCTATGCACAGGGCTTTGCACTGTATGGTTTCTCGGAGTTTTACAGAGCTACGGGAATATCCGAAGCTTTGGAGTTATCAATAGATCTTTTTAAGTTGATTGAGCATACTTTTGATGATGAGTCTGGCGGATATTTGGAAGCATTTTCGCGCGACTGGTCACCGATAGCCGATATGCGGCTGAGTGAAAAAGACGAGAATCAGGTCAAGACCATGAATACTCATTTACATATTCTTGAGCCCTATACCAATCTGCTACAGGTGTGGCCAGATGATCAATTAATTTCAGCCCAAAAGGATCTGGTCGATCTTTTCGTTAGCAAAATCTATGATTCGCGTACAGGGCATCTCAATCTTTTTTTTGATCGGGAGTGGAACTCAACAACTGATACCATATCATATGGTCATGATATTGAAGCAGCATGGCTTTTGTGGGAAGCTACTACCGTATTGAATATTCCCGCACTCTCCCAATCCATCAAAGATATTGTGACCAGCATTGGCCTCGCCGCCGTGGAGGGGATCCTTCCTGACGGAAGTATGGCTTACGAATTTAGAGATGGTCATTTAGATGACGAAAGACATTGGTGGGTACAGGCCGAGGCAGTAGTTGGTTATAGCTATCTGTCCAAAATTGTACCTGATTCCAAGTTTTTAGATTTAGCAGAAAATGTCTGGAAATTTATTCAGACAAAACTTATTGATGTTCAATTTGGAGAATGGTACTGGAGTGTATTGCCCGATGGACAAATGAATCGTAACGATGATAAGGCGGGTTTCTGGAAATGTCCTTATCATAACGGCCGGATGTGTTTAGAAATGCTTCGGTTTAATGACCACGTCTGCTAATAATTGATAACCTAAGACTAAACATTTTGTTGAAATTTTCTAACTCTATGTGTAGGTGTTTTAACATTTTGACTCATAGTTCTTTATGGGTATAAAGAAAGGGGGTGCTTTCTATTAAGTGTCCCCTTAAGTGGAGCTGGAGAGATTCGAACAGGTTAGGGGCACTATACCAAAAAGGACCATATTGATGAGACAATATATAAATCATTTTTGCTCTGATTGCGACTTCTATCTTTTCGAGTTCAGCGGTTACCAGCTTACGCAGTCCTCTATCAAAACAATACATGTTAAATGTGGATACGCGAAACGGTCTTGCGGCACATCCCAAGTTCCCTTGAGATCTCCCGCAAAGATTTGCCGTGTTCCAAAAGTGTTTTTATCGTATTGTACATAGCCACTTTATACATAACGCTGAGATTTTATTATACTCTCAACAAGTAAAACCTTAATTGTTTAAGGTGGTGGCATTTTAATGCGAATTGCTGGGGGTATCTATATGCGAATTAACAATTGAGACCTCGGACTGTCTTTTTTGTCTTGCCATTTCGACGATTGCTATTGCCCGAAGCTTTCTCTTCGTTCAAGTGGTTTTCCAGTTCTCCATCCATCATTGATTCCAACAGATGCTTCATTAACGGCGCTAGGACGCCATCATTGGGAGACAAACTTTTACCTTCGTAAAGACCTTGCATGGCTTCTGCCTTGAAGCGTTCAAAGTCGAATGGGTCTTTTTCTTTCATGACCGTGTCGTTTGAATAATTGAATATACATAATCTTATTGAATTATTCCTCTGACACAGTTCATGTTACAGTCTCCATTTCTATAATTAATACACTTTGTGGTACGATGCTGTTACCTCTTTTGTTTTTTCATTTCTTCTATCTCTCGCTTTAGCTGGTCTCGATCTTCTTTCTTGTAAAATTCTAACTCCGTTGCAGAATAATCGTACTTGAATAATCTCGCTTTTATTCTGGTATTATTGACAAAAATACCAAAGTCTATGTTTGCTATAGTGAGAAAACCAGCACTATTTCCATCAATTTCGATACTTCCAAATTTTGTGAGTTTTGCCAGTCTTGTACTGAATGATCCATCTGTGTCTGAAGATACTTTTTTGAGCGTATTTCCTTCCGAGTCTAAAAATCGTATCTCTGCATTGGGTACCTTCCTTTTTTTCTTAGCTTCAGTGATAATGCCTGAAATCGTCACAGAATCTTCCGAATCGTTCTCGTCTAAATAGCTTGAAGATTCGTACCCGCCCAATACTTTATTGTTTATTGTTTTAGGTCTGATGACAGAACATGATGAGAAACAAAAGATCAAAAAAAAGACTAAAATTTTAATAGCCCAGATCAACTTATAACACCTATCTATGTTTTCTATTTGCTTTTTCAACTTCTTTCCTCAACTTTTTCTGGTCCTTTTTTGAACCTATTTCATTAATATACATGGGCTGCCTTGGTAATTTTATGTCTAAGGCGTAGGTTTTAAAATTTGTCGCAATGTAAACATGTTCGATAGTCATCCCCGTTCCAAATGTATCTACAATAATTTTTCCATGGAGCAATCCCTCGGATGGGATCGTTAGCGAAAATTCTCCATTTTTATCGGTGATGGCTGTACCAATTGTATCACTCTCTGAACTAAGAAAGAAAACTCTAGCAGAAGGAACATTTTCATTATTATGGCACATTCTCACTTTGCCTTTTATTAAAGGCGATATCTCATCATCTGTATAACCTTTACCTCGTTGGCTATAGCTGCTGCAGTTGTTTTGGTCTATATCAACCCAGTCGTTATAATTCTTCTTTGTGGAACAGCTAAAGAGTGTTAGCAAAAGAAGAAGTTTAAAACCACAAAGGTTTAACTTTATGCGTAATGCCATTATAAATTTGGACCTTTTTTATATTTCAAATAATAAACAAAAATTCTTTATATGAATAGATTCCGTTGTAAACAAGATGAAATTTTTAGCACCATCAAAAGCTTTTTTTTAACTTGCTTGTACCTACCTCTAAAATCTAACTCATTTCAATATTAATAATTTTTCTGAGTTGATTCTCATTTATATCTATTTATTATTTTGATTCTTGATTTCTTTAATCTCTTTTTTCGAAAGGGGTACTGTGCTTTTCATAACTCCATTTATAATAAACAGTTTCACAGCTATTTCTATTTGTGAATAAAATCGACCCATATCAACTTTTGCGATTTCAAGTTCACCTAATGAATTTCCATCGGATCCATTTATATTAATATTCCCGACAGTAGGTTCAGTTTTTATGGTAAACTTAAATCTTCCTTTACTATCAGCTGTTTTTTTAGCAATTAATTTATTATTTGTATCCCGAATTTCAATTTCTGCATTTGGTACTATTTTATTACTTCCTCCCATGCGCACCTCTCCCTGAAGTGATATTATTCCTTCAAGATCTTTATCATCTTTTAAATATTTTATATTTACAATCGAAAACCCTGTGCTG
>NZ_DJTD01000004.1:0-21659 GCF_002440385.1 Sphingobacterium sp. UBA6317
AAATTTATTTAGGACACATGTGTGTTTTAATATACCAAAGACAAATTATTTGCTTTAAAAGTGGCTTTAAATGTTCTTAAGACTGATTTTATCGACAAATAATCGTACCTTTATATCAAAGGTACCAAATTAGATTTTGGTAACAAACGGGTAACTTACCCGTATTTTACGGACTTATTTTAATCAGGTAAATTATGAGTGTTGTATTTCAAGATGAAAGAAAAATTAAACAAGGTGAAGTCATAGCAAAGCTTCGTAGGATGCAAGGAATTAAGCAAGAGGCATTAGGTAAAATGTGTCCAAGCAATTTTTCTCAACAGAAAATATCAGAGATTGAAAGTCAAATCGTTATTGAAGAACCCACTCTTGAAGAATTAGCTATAGCTTTAGGTGTTACTGTCGAATTCATCAAAAATTTTAATGATGATAATGCAATATATAATATCCAACATAATCATGATTTTAAAGATCATGCTGTCGCACATCAAAATCACCAACCAATATTCAATGAAACTTCCAAATTAACTTCGCTCCTAGAAAAACTTGTCAAAGACGATACTGTTAAAACTCAAGCAATTTTGGATTTGACAAAAGTGGTTGCGGATTTAGCGGAGGAGGTGAAAAAACTGCGAGATAATTAGGAATGGCTGATTTAACCTTTGCTGAAAGAAATATTTTCGAGACCTTCATTACAGGTGAAAATGGTGCCGGTTATGTACTTGATTTTAATGATAGAACTTTTAAAGAGTTTGTTGGCGAAACGACGGGAATAGAAATTGATGAGGACAGATATCGAGTAAACGGTACGTCAAAAGCTAATAGATTAAGGACATTTTATAAAATCGAAAGCGACTATAATGTAGGCACGTTGTTTATAAAGCTACATGAGTATAAGCTGGCATATATCGCTAGAAAAGATAAGCCATATAATCAGTTGGAATTTGACCAATTCATTAAAATTTCCAATCGTCTTTTAAAAGGAAGAATTATTGAAAATATCGACGCTATAAAAGCTAATAACACTGATAAAGATTTTAATCAATTAGCTAGACTAATCAAAGAAAGTATTGAAAAAAATGAACCAGAGGCAGCATTAGATAGACTACATACATTTGTTATTAAATTTCTTAAGGAGCTCTGTAAAAGCCATGCGATAGATTTATCAAAAGATGATACCGTAAATGCCTTATTTGGAAAATATATAAAAGCAATTAAAACCAAAAATTTAATTCAATCCTCTATGGCTGAAAAGATTGTACAATTTAGCTTTCAGATAATGGATGCTTTTAATGATATTAGAAACAATAGAAGTTTTGCTCACGACAACCCTATTTTAGATTACGATGAAAGTGTTCTCATCTTTAGTAACGTGACTTCTATGGTTAAGTTCATCCAGTCTATGGAATCTAGACATAATAATAAAGTCATTGAGCAAGCTAAACCATCATGGAACGATTTTAAGTAATTATTTTAAAGTTTGCCGATAACTCATTATTTTTGCAAAAAACAATAACTTACAGATGTTATTATATAGCTAATGTGTTACCTATTATTGCATGATTAAATTTGCTCATCTCGAACACCTAGATGGTATTATAAAACTTTGGGAAAAAAACAGAAGTACCCTAGGGTTAATGCCGAAGGATGCCTTTCGAGATAACATCCAAAAAAAGTGGATTCTAGTAAGTTGTAATAAAGGCAACGAAGTAGAAGCTTATCTTCAATTCAGACATACAAATCGCACACAAACAATATCCATCGTACACTTATGTGTATCAGCTGATTATAGAGGTAAAAATTTAGCAAAAAAACTCTTGGATGAATTAGTAAGTTTATATCAAAATAAAGTTGTTGGTATAAAATTGAGCTGTAGGAGCGATTATAAAGATGCCATCAAATTTTGGCAGAAATATAATTTTCAACCAAAAGCTGAACGTCCTAGTAGAGGAAAGGATCCAAATGTTAAATTAGTTACTTGGTGGTTTAGTTTTGGCAAATCAGATTTATTTTCAGCAATTCCTAGTGATAAAGTATCCGCCATATTAGATTTTAATATCATATCGAAACTTCGAGACATCCACATAAACTCCCAAACATTCCCAGAGGTGGAAATATTAACATCAGATTGGATTGCAGATGAAATAGAGTTTGAAATCACTTCAGAAACTGTGGGCGAGATATTTAGGGATTCTAACAAGGTTAGAAGTTTACAAAGCAAACAATACATAAAGCACTTTAAAGAACTTAATCTCAATAAAAATGATATAAATAACATTGTTAATGAACTAATGGAAATATTCTCTGGAAAAACTGAAAATGATATTTCAGATCGGAGGCAACTTGCCGAAGCAATTCTTTCAAACACATCTTATTTCTTAACTCTAGACGATGAAATCCTTAAAAAAGGTAAATTATTAAATGACAAATACGGTTTAAAAGTTTCACTTCCAATCAACTTTATTTTAGAGCTAGATGAATTGAAAAACGCAAGTAATTATTATCCTGCACAATTATCAGCAGAGAATTTTTCTGTAAATAATCTATCCTCAAGAGATCACGAAAAACTAAACTGCTTTATCCTTACAAATGAAGAGAATAGAAAAGATTTAGATCGAAAAATTAATAAAATACAGAATAAAAATGGAGAAATATTAGTTGTTAAGAATAGTGAATTTTACATTTCCTTAATAGGACATTATATTGATAATCAATCGCTTATTGTCGAATTGTTACGTTTAACAAAACACCGTCTTTCTCAGACAGTTCTGTTTCAGAATATTTTTGATATCATAACCTATGCCTCTTTAAAAAATTTGTCCTTTATATCGATTAAGGATCTAGCAATTCACTCATTTGACCATAGAATGTTCGAACAGTTTGGTTTCTTTTTAAGAGAGGGAAATTTAATCAAGGCTCTTAGCAACAAAGTAGTAAAAGTTAATGAATTACCTTCTTTATTAACTCCAATTTATCATTCGATACCAGAATTAGAAAAAGTAATCCAAAATGATTCAAATAGTTCTATTGTTTTAGGCGATATATGGAGATATTATTTTCTTGAGAAAAAACTATGGCCATTAAAGATAGATTCTAATGATATTATGACGTTTATCATTCCTATTAAGCCGAGATATGCTCGTGAACTTTTTGACACCAAATCAGCAAAACAAACATTATTTGGGGCTTCACCAAAACTGATTTGGAACAATGAAAATGTCTACCATCGAAGCGTGAAACCGAATATCGAAACCCTACCAGCGAGAATATTATGGTACGCAAGTTCTGACAACCAATCTAATAGACAAAAATGTATTGTTGGCACATCTTATCTAGATGAAATTATAGTGGGACCAGCAAAAGAGCTTTTTAACAAATACAAAAAATATGGCATCTATGATTGGAACAAACATATAAAACCGATGACCAATGGTGACGAAAACAAAGAGATTAAGATATTGAAATTTAGTCATTCAGAAGTATTTCAAAATACTATACCATATAAACAATTGTTGGAAATCTTAAAGGCGGCAAATCAAGCACATAACAATTTTGTTTCACCGGTAAAAATTAAATCACAAATTTTTGCGGATATTTACAGAATAGCTAAAGGGATAGAATGATGTCAAAATTATTACTAATTTCAATAAAGGAGAAGTTCGTAAACAAAATAATATGCGGCGAGAAAACAATTGAACTAAGAAAATCGAAACCAAAAGCGCAAATCGGAGACACTGTTGTTATATATACCACACAGCCTAAAAAGGCCGTTACTGCGCTTGCAATAATTAAAAATATAATTAGTCACACACCGAATGATATGTGGGAAAAATATGGTGATAGATTAGGCGTTTCAAAAGAAGAATTCGACAATTATTATAGCTTAAGTACTAAAGCTATAGGTATTGAACTTGAAAATGTTCATAAATTAAACGATGAAATTGTTCTGAGTGCAATAAAAGCTATCTACCCTAAATTTTCTCCTCCGCAGACATTTAAATATTTGAACAAATTTGAAAGTCTTAAAAAGTTTCACAAGAGACGTAATTAAGGGCGTGTAACTCAAATTATGGCTTTTGATTAATCCTCGAGCCTACCTGTTCCTAAAGTATTTTACTAATGATATTCGGCGTACACAATAATGAAAATTATACAGATCATCTAGGTTCTCCAATATTTATTATTAACTTTAAACAAAGCCTAAAATCGGCACCTATTTTGATTATATAACCTTATATTTGCAAAAATTTTGAGTACAGCATAATGGCAGCATTGGAACAAATAAAGAGCTTGATTCGTTCGTTTGGCGAAGGAGACGACAGTCGTTTCTATGCTACTGCTATGCAAATAGCTGCCGCTGAAGCGCGCCAAGGCCATACTGCCTTAGCCGAAGAGCTCAAAAAAATGATCGACAAAGCTAAACTCTCTAAAAGTAAAGAGTCTGTTCTGATCAAAAAGCTTCCTGTCAATAGTGCTCAAAAAGAATTAGAAGATTTACTGGAATTAGTTCGCCCTGAGGTAAAACTTATGGATATGGTACTTTCAAAAAATGTACGAAACTCTCTCCAGCGTGTACTCGATGAGCAACGTAAAATAGACATTCTCGAAAGTCATGGTCTGACTGCTCGTAGAAAGTTGCTTTTTACTGGCGCCCCAGGCTGTGGTAAAACCATGAGTGCTCACGTACTAGCAAGTGAACTGGGCCTGCCCCTATTCATCATCAGGCTCGATGGATTGATTAGTCGATATATGGGTGAATCCATTGCCAAACTTCGTCTAGTATTTGACGCCATGCGAGATTTTAGAGCTGTATATCTTTTTGATGAGTTTGATAGTATTGGTACTTCACGCTCCGCTGGAAATGAAGTGGGCGAAATAAAACGCGTACTCAATAGCTTCTTGCTACAGATTGAAAAAGATGATTCGAGAAGTTTGATCATTGCAGCAACTAATCTACCTGAATCTCTAGATGTAGCGCTATTCAGACGCTTTGATGATATTATCCAATTTCCTCTCCCTACTGAGGAAGATATATACCAATTATTTGATTTAGAATTCACTGGGTTTGACCTCCCCTCTACTATAGATCTAAGAAAAGTTACTCATAAAGCCATCGGATTAAGCTTTGCAGACATTCACCGTATTGTAAGTGATGTATGGAAAGATTATCTCGTCTATGGCGATAAAAATGTGAGTGAAGAAAAAATACTACATTATGTAGAAGGAAGGAAAAGACCTTTTTAAGGGACTTATTCTTTTTTCCAATATGCCAGAAAATAACCTACCCCATCTAGTAATAGATGGAAATTTTTATGATGCCCAAAATTACACCTCTAATATTCAAGGTGGTCCTACTATATTAGCTCGTAGCGGTATTAATCGCCAGCAACAAGGAGATTTCGTCAAAGTCAGATTCGATGAAGCTTTAAATGACTTTTGGAATGGTAAACAGATTCAAGACTTTGTTTATATAGTTTTTAAATCCGCGCCGGATTTCCCACTTGATATTGATAAATTTGATGATAAATCTAGTTTCCGTATTGCGTATACAAGGATATGCCAAGACGTAGATGAAGAAGGCAGGACATTCAAGTATCAAGAAGCAGGCATATACTTAGACAAAACAGCAATCACTAACTTTCTAAATAAAGTAGATGAATTTCTTACTAAGAATACACCTCAAAGTGAAAAGGCAGGAAATCCTAAACCTAGAAATTATTCTTTAATAGCAAATATAGAGGATATTCGTGCTGCCACTCTAGCAGCATTTTGGCAGGAGCCTGAAAATGAATTTCCTAATGCGGACGAAAGTATTTGGTGGGAAGTATGGTTAGATTACGATAATAACAATGACTACATTAAACAGTGCAAAGATTTTCTACAGCAACAAGGAATCCAAATTGGCCAACAGTGGATCTGCTTTCCTGAGCATACCGTAGGATACATTAAAGGTACTCCGCGGCAAATGGAAAACTTACTCTATTTAGAATGTCTAAGTGAGTTACGTAAACCTCGTGATTTGACAGATTTTTTCACATACGCTACGCGTATCGAACAAGATAATTGGATTAATAATTTGTTACAACGAGTATCCAATAGCTCTGACCAAAATAAAATATCTGTATGTTTATTGGACACCGGAGTTAATCGTGGTAATCCATTATTAACTCCTCATATTGAGGAACACTATCTCTCTACAGTCTTTGCAGATGGCCATGTTGCCGACAAAACTGATATGCGTAGTGGCCATGGAACTCCCATGGCGGGATTAATTCTGTACGGAGATTTATCTGAAGTATTTGGCAACAACCACCCTGTAAACATTCCCTTTAAATTCGAGAGTGTAAGAGTTATAGATCACAACAAACCACATGACCTCCTGAATTATGGTTTCGTAACGATCGATGCTGTCTCTAATGCCGAAATCATGAATCCAGATCATAAACGCGCAATTTGTATCGCTGTAACATCTAATGATAATCAGCATTTGGGGAAACCGTCACTTTGGTCCGCTACTATTGATATGCTTTCTTTTGGAACAGAAGATATTAATGAAAGAAACTTGTTTATCATTTCTTCTGGAAATTTAGCAGACGAAATTCGTAATGAATATCCACTAATAAATGATGACCATAGTATTAATGATCCCGCACAAGCATTTAACGCTATAACGGTAGGAGCATATACATTGAAAGATCAGCTAGATTTTAATCTATTTCCCGAAGCTGAAATTCTAGCAAATAGAGGAGCTATGTCACCGTGTAATACGACATCTTCTATTTGGGCAAATGAATGGCCTAGAAAACCGGACATTGTAATGGAAGGTGGTAATCAAGCGATACAACAGGGCGCTGTATTGAGCCCGGATTCACTCCAATTATTAAGTACCTCCTGTGGAAAAACGTTAAACATGCTTACAGCATTTGGAGACACCAGTGCAGCCACGGCTCTCGCCAGCCGATTCGCCGCACAACTTTACATCCAATATCCACATTTTAGGCCAGAAACCATAAGAGCTTTGATGGTTCATTCCGCTAATTGGACCCCGGCAATGTTGGGCAACCGGAACTTAGGGGATTTATCTTTTGGACAAAAAGTCAAACTCATACAAACCGTAGGATATGGTGTTCCAAATCTTCAACGGGCCGTACATAGTGCATCAAATTCACTTACTTTAATATGTGAAGCTGAATTAAAACCATATAAATATGAAGAGTCGCGGGTTAAAACGGACCAATTTCATTTATACAACTTACCTTGGCCAGTGGAAGCTCTAGCAGAATTATATAATACACCGGTACAATTAACAGTTACCCTATCCTATTTTGTCGAACCGAATCCTGGAAATAAAAGATATGCAAAGGCAAACAACTATATGTCGCATGCATTAAGATTTAAAATGAACGATACAAATGAATCACCAGATGCATTTGCAGGAAGAATTAGTGCTGAAATGCGGGAAGATGATTATCAAAATGAGGGCCGCGAGCGAAACTGGAAATTGGGTGAAGACCTACGAAATAAAGGGTCTATCCATAAGGATATATGGGAAGGAAATGCAGCAGATCTGGCAACTCGTAACATTCTGGCAATATATCCGACAACAGGATGGTGGAAAACTCGGAGAAAATTAGAACGCTATAATAAGACTATCCGTTATAGTCTTATCATTAGTATTAGTTCACCTAATAGTGATATTGATATTTACACACCTGTCAAAAATTTGATTGAGACTAAAGTAGCTATCCCTGTTGAAATTAGAGTTTAAACGTATAGAATGTAAGTGAATGGTTAAAAACATCAGGATCTGAAACCCCATATACATAAATCAGGAGATTCGAAGTAAAAGAATCAAGAGCTCAATTATCAACATATAGATAAAGTATAATTAGATGATTTATATTAGCCAAATCCGAAATAAAAAACCTACAGAGGGCCGCGACCATTATCCGTATAATATCCCATCATTGTCAGCACTGGATGAACTAAAATTTCGGAGTCCTGTGACCTTCATCGTAGGAGAAAATGGTATAGGAAAATCAACACTAGTAGAAGCGATAGCCATCAATGCCGGCTTTAATCCTGAAGGTGGAAGCCGCAATTTTAATTTTAGCACCATGGATTCCCATTCCGCTTTATTTGAAGATATCCAAGTAATACGAACGGCATATCGCAACAGAGATGGTTATTTTCTCAGGGCTGAAAGTTTTTATAATGTTGCCACAGCAGTAGATCAATATGAAGCTCAGAAATCCTATGGTGGATCGTTACACGAACGCTCTCATGGTGAAAGCTTTCTCTCGTTATTACATCACCGCCTCAATGGAAACGGACTCTATATTTTTGATGAGCCAGAATCAGCACTGTCTATCATAAGCCAGTTAAATATGCTGAGCCGAATAAGAGAGCTTGTAGAACTTAGATCGCAATTTATTATTGCAACACACTCCCCCATCCTAATGGCCTATCCCGAAGCTGATATCTATCAGGTATCTGAAAATGGAATAAAGCTGATTGCATATCAGGATACCGAACAATATAAATTGATGAAGTATTTTATGAATAACCACGAACGGATGCTATCCGAATTGGGCTTCGATTTCTAAATTAAAAAAATGGAAGATATAAATAAATGCAAAGAACTCATTGGGAAAATAGTTGTGTTATATAATCGTTAATTTCATAATTGATACATAAAATATGGGGTATTTATTATAGTTTTATGGCTAGCTAGTTAATCTAAATTAAAGTCGGCAAGAAATATTTTTCAGCCAATATCAGCTTTAGAAATGAAACGTATAATAACAGTATTCTTAGTTTTTTTATCAATGCAGATTAATGCACAAGATCTTAAACACCTTAATGATGTCGCAAGTAACGACGGCATACCTCGTGGAAAAGCAATTATCTATGGTAATTTCATCCAACGATTAGGATTCAGCAGTGGAGGTTTTCCGCAGGACATACGTTTGATCAATACAGAAACAAAGGAGGTTTTTTCATTTAGAGTGAAGCCGACATTCAAATCATCAAAGGAAAATATCTTCATATATACCATTGAGCCGGGTAACTACGCTATTCTAAATTATTGGTGGACCAATAGTAAGTGGTATGGTGGCAAAATGTATACAGAGTATATTTTTAAGAATACGGATACAACAGATGGCTTTGAAGATAAAGTAAATGCTGGCCTGATAAATATAGATGAATTAGAACGCTTTACTTTTAAGATTACAGAAAACTCATTAAACTATCTGGGAACCTGGCATTTTAAAACGCCTCCTGTTTCATTCACGGATGACAAGGTCATACTCGACAAGAAAATGAAAGATAGGTACAAAGCCATTGACTTTTCACAAGCTAATCTAGTTATACCAAACTAATAAACTCAAATCAGGAATTGACAAAACATGTCATGTAAGAATCTCAAGCATTATAAAATATAACAACAAGACTCTTAGCGCATTGCAATATGAGAATCGAAAATAAAAGAGTTATTAATAGAAGACAAATTAATAAGGCTATTATAGAGGATGATAAAAAAGGTTTAATCTTGACAGATTCAAACCTAAATATTCTAAATAATCTTGGTTTTGAAGAATTCCGCCTCTTAGATTTTGCCCCTAATGGCCATATTATACTTTTGAATTCCAAAAATTGGCTAACAATACGAAATGCAAATAAAACGACAATTACAGCTTTTGACATTGAGACTAAACAACAACTCTTTTCTACAGAAAAGTTCCTGGGATATAGAAGCATAATAGATAAATCATCTAACTATTTTTTACTTGAATATTATCGTGGACTATGTTGTGTAAATATTAAAAACGGTGAGGTAGTTTTCAAAAAAGATAAAGTCGACAAAAGTCTGTACAATGCAGATTTACACCTTAAAAGCAATATTATTTATATTCCAACAGAGAAAAAATCTATTTTAAGGTATCACTTTGACAATCACTGTTTCGATGAAATAAAACTTGATAATGTAGGCGGTACGAGTTGGATCAAATTTGATAATACCCAAGCCTATTTATTGATAAGTGACAAAAAAAATTCATTGCACTGCTTTACACACGACAACATGGTGAAACCGATATGGTCAATAAATTTTTCCAAATTTAAAAAAGATAATAGAATTTGGTGTTACAATATCATAACAACTAAGAGCAATTTAGGTTGTATTCATGGATTTATGCCAGAAAGTGGCCAAAATGCGTACGCAGGAGGTACATTATATATTTTCGATATCCTCTCAGGCGAAATAATTGACTCCTTAGATTATGCAAACATTCAGGAAAAAATAATCACCGATTTTCAAATAGATGAAATCATTATTGATGACTTGACGTCACTATCATTGAAAACTAAAACATTTCGACAGACACTGATGGCGTCATATCTACAATAGCGCTGAATAAATATGGATCATTTAGAACCTATACCATTATGGACATTGGTAGCTAACATCAAACAGGAAATTAGCTATGGTCAAGGGAAAATAGAAACCCGCTATGGCACGAAACAGTTTAGCCCGGGCACCAAAGTGTATATTATTGATTGGTATGCTGGGATGTGCCAAGATATTACCGTAATCGGATTGTCCAGAGATACGAAAAAATTAATTACCATTGTTATACGGGCAGAATGGATCGAAAACTTCCGCGTCAAGTTATGCTACAACCCTAAAGTATGCTCAAAAATAAAGACCTACTTTGATAAGGAGGAAACTGGAATGCAGCGGTATACAGAAAAATTTGTAAATGATATGTTTATCGGTATACCTCAATGGAATGAACCGCTCAGTTAGTTGACGGTGGATCATTGAATAAAATATAACAGCATCAATTCCTGTCGCTCTATAATCCATAATTTAAGATTGTCTTCTCTATATGTTAGAAGTGTTAGTTACTTCATTGAGATCTTACTATCCTAACCTCAATCCCAAAAGATACAATTCTGAATTTCTCCTCCAACAGTATCATAAATAAAAACGTGATGTATGAATTTAGTAAATTGCATTATGGAAAAGAAAACATTTTGACATCATCTGTTAAATTATTCGCGCTATTTTATGAAAGTATACTTCTTAATACCCGTTTTATTTCTTGCTTTCGCTTGTCAAAGCACAACTAAAAAAACACCTAAAGCAAAAGCTCCAGAAGAAACTTTCAATTATTCCGCTTTTGAAAAAGACTATGCGGAAATACTGGAAGCGATATTTAACCATGACACTTACATCAATCGATTGATCATAACTGAAAAACCTGAGACTTATATTGAAAACAAATTTAAAAAAGATCTGATACATACGTCCTATAAGAGGGTTATCCTCTGGGGGATGCTATTGGAATCCGGGAATTGTTTGACCATCTTGGTTATAACATGCAGGATTCAATCGGTTTCCTAAATCAGACAAGAGCCAGGGATACAGTCTTCATTCCCCAATCGATCACTCACAAGTATATGGTTAAAGACAGCAATAGATTGACTGAGGAAGAACGTTTCTTAACGAAACTGGTCTTCCACTTACCTATCCTGACACGTGACGGTCAAAAAGCCTTTGTATCCGTGGATCATATCTGCGGTGGATTATGTGGCCAGGGGTGGTATTTTATTCTTGAAAAAATAAAAGGCAAATGGAAGGTTGTTAAATATGAGGATACTTGGATAGCTTAAGACCAATAGCAACATTGGATGATCACGAACGCGGCTTGAATAGATTATTGGATTATGAAACGAACAGTATTTTCAATGGCGTATTAAAAAATACTATATGCTATTTTTACAGCAAATTTGTATTTTGTAACCAATTGGTAAGAGCAATATGATGGCAGACGACGAACTAGAAAATGTAGATCCAGACGATATCAGCGATTTACTCGTTAAAGTTGAAAAGTCATTTGACATGAAGTTTGAGAGCACCGAACTGATGCACATTTTCACTTTTGGTGAACTATGTGATCACATTGCCAATAAAATTCAACTAGCACATTCGAAAGACTGCACAAGCCAACAGGCTTTTTATAAACTGCGTGATGCAATGGCATCAACATTTCAAATAGACCGGAAAACAATCGCAACCGGCACTACTCTCCTTGGTCTTCTGCCAAAACAAAGCAGACGTTCTATGGTAAAAAAATTGGAAGTGCACTTGGGATTTAAACTTCATATCCTACGACCGCCCTACTGGGCATCCGTTACACTTGCGATTTTACTGGTGACATCTTGCGCTGCACTATTCTTTAATTGGCAGATCGGACTTGCAGGACTTGTATTTTCAAATGCTGGACTTTGGTTTGCAAAAAAATTCGGCAACATACTTAAACTGCAAACAGTTGGGCAATTAGCAAAAAAAATGACACGTGAAAGTTATTTCAAATCTAGACGTAACCCGAACACTTTTAATAAAAGCGAAATTGAAAAAATACTAGTTGATTTATTCAGTAATGATTTAGGGATAGACAAAAGTAAACTAACAAGAGAGGCAAAACTCAGCTAAATCCCAAGGAGGGTACTATATTTGCCACGCAATTACTGAACAACAGACAAATTTAAATAAGGCTATTCTACATGCAAGACCACTAGTTGCATAAAATTTCTTTAAATTAGGTTTGTGGACAGAACAACAGATATAATTATTATTAAGTCAATTGACCAACTTCCATCAATAGATGAAATCAAATCCATTTCAAGAGAAAGAGCCCTAAAACTTGTTTTTAAAGGAAATATAAACAAGCAGCGCGAACAAATTGGCCAAAATCTCGAATATGAACTTTCTGGATTCCAGGTTTTGATCCATACAATAGACCCTGAACTTAACATTGTAAAACTAATTACAGATAAAGAAATTGAAGACCACCAATAATTTTTTGAGCAATGTGCAAAAGATTACAGGCAACTAGGCCAACAATTAGTGTTTATGCTGGTTGACAAACTTGATTTAAATTTAAACAAGGATTTTCCAATGGATACTTTTAATGAGTTAAAGTGGGATGAACGACAGATCGGGAAAGTTGCAGAATGGAAATATTTTGTCCATGGTTTTCATTGTGGTTTTCAAAATATAATAACCCGGCAGTATATTGAGGTTTCGCTTGTTTTCGGGCTTGAGTTTGGGGATTTAGATCCGTATTTTTTTGTGAAGTTTATCCTATCTTCACAAAACTATCACCCACTGCCAATTCCCCTCTTTGAAGAATATGCTGACGGGTCAAGAATAATAAAAAAAATGACCTCATTAGGAAAATTTGAAGAGATTCCTTCTAATGTCCCTGGGCACACTGGCATTGCCGTCACAGATAGAGAGAAAGTTGAGATTAAATCCGACTTGGATTTAGAAAAAATATTCGTAAAACATATTGAGGAAATTAAAAAGAAACCTAAATTCAACCTTTGGAAATTTCTTAGCCTAAAAAGATGAGCCTAGCGATAATGGTGTTTCATATGCGTGATTTACAAAAATTAGGACAGAATTGCTCCCGTTGGAATAAGGAACATCCCTATACTAGTAATAATTAAACAAATTATTACTAGTATACTTAGCAACACGTAGCTAATCCCTCCATTTTTATAAGTAAATGCCAAAGTCTGAAAAGCAGCAATAGCTAAACTTAAAAGCATAAACCAATTCCATATGATTGTAATAGTATCTGCTAAACCAACATTATCAACAGCACTATAGATTATGCTCGTTCTAACCGTAACTGTTATAAGAAACGAAGATATCCCGATAATTAAGTTACACTTGTAAAATGTATTTGGCTCTTCAATCATGTTTGGCGTTGCATTAAGCACTGAATTTATTATTATACATCAGGGTATGATTGTAAATAATGAATCGTAATCACTAATATTTAATTTCAAATTTTAAATCCTAATAATCTTACCACCGTTTATCCATACGGAATTATAGAAGCAATTGATTAGTAAAAACTATATATTGCCTTTAAAGTACGATCTTCAAAATAATGAGCTTTTGCAGCATCCGACTTTCGCTGTATGGAGATCAAAAAACCTTTTTCATCGTAACGCATTTCCAGCTCGCTTACTTTTCGTCCATTCCAGATATCTTCCATCAGTTTCAGGTTTCGGTTTTGATCATAGACATACTTTTCGGTTTTGGAATCAAGGGAAGAAGGTACATCGGTAAGTTGTAGTAAAAGCCCATCCTTGAATTGGTACAATTCTGATGGTGTTTTCTCAACAGCACAGCCATTATGTAAAAACAACACTGCCGGATATCCTTTTACATAGTAATATGTCTTTTTTTGATAACAAGTATCTAGATTACCACTATTCTTGCTAAAATTGAAATATTCGGTACGTTCTTCTGCCTCGAATTCGTTTTCAGTATAGTAACGATATTGCAAAGAAGAAAAATCATTATTTGCCGTCATTCTCTTCCAAATGCTTTCGTCTGGTAAAACACCCTCTAAAATCATTCTGTCCACTCCTCGAACTTGCTCTCCCTGCCAATCATTGTTTTGCGGCCTATTTGGCATCTGGGCGTTCAAAGTGAAAGTTCGGATGATATCAACTTTGTTATTCTTATTGTATTGATAGCTGCTGACTTTTACGATGCCATTGGAATAATCTATCCTTGCTTTTTTATCGATGAAACCATCTGAATTATAGGAGTATCTAGTATAAAAAGCGGTATCAGGTTTTTCGTTATTATATCGTATGCTCCTCATACTTACGATCGTACCGTCGGGGTTAAAATCGTAAATATATTTCATCCCAATCTTCTCTTCACCCTGAAGCAGAATACGTTTTACTTTATTGCTTTTTATAAAATTAGAATTGAATGAAAAAACGGTTTTTGTAAAATAATCATCGTCCTCTAAGGGGTTAACATTATAGAATGGTAGTACCTGAGCTTTTCCCACAGCCACAAAACCAATAAACAACATAAGGGTCAAGAAGTAGCAAATATTATGTTTAGTGTATATCATACTTTCAATTAAGAGGAATTTTGGTCCCATCAAAGTCTACACTCAAAGATAGTCACTTCCCATTAAGACCTGCACCTTAAAACAAAAAGTCGGAATAAAAACTTCAGCTCACCTTATCAATAGGGTATTTTCCAATATTTTCCATTTTTGCATCCGCTGTTGTCTGATTCGTATCTCAGCTTTTATGATTTATTGAAATCGAAAATTGACAAAATTTTGGTTACCCATCCTTTAACATTTTTATGACTGGTTAAATGGAAATAATTCTTAACTACAAAAGGAATCATTTTTAAGTTAGGAAAGCTCTGAATATATACCAATAAATCAGATTCTGTATTTATCCTTTCTAAAACCGACAGTACTCGCCCCTCGATAAGGCTCCTTAATTGACTAACTCTTTCTTGCTCAAGCATAGAACTGTCTAAACTTAATATTCTGTTAATAAGAAGTAACTCATCGTAATCTGACGCCCCTAGACGTTTAAAAACATGCATTTTAAGGTCGTTCAATTCAAGATTGTTAATAATAAATCCATAATCAATATAATAGCTATCAGAATAATATGATTTGTATACTGAAATTACTTTATTTATTCCAGGGCTTTTCAATATCCAAGTGTTTTTATTTCTAACAAACTTGTGTGGTGATAGAATTTGATCTACTGCTTGCTTAAATTTTATCTTATCCATAATTAATAAAACTCTAAAACCGTATTAAAACTTATCCTAAAATAGTTTTTCCAAAACAGTCTCATATCTTTCTAATTGACTAATTCCTTGTCCCGCAACTGCTTCCAATATCTTATAGCCTTTATGTAGAAGATTCCCTTGCTTCAGGTTCGATTTAGTAAAACTTTCACCTGCCCCAGACTATAACATTAGAGGATAATTTCTATTTGATGGGATTGGTCTAATTGAAAAAACTAATCAAATTTATGTGTTTTAAATGGATTAAATTCGTTGGGAATTCCTTCAGAAATGATGGAATATAATTTCCAAAAATCCGAACTGTACACATTAGTATCATAACACAAAGAGTCACCTAAAATATTTGAGTTCGGCGATAACCGTTCCCTGTTTCAATCACAGGTTTATTAAATTCTTTCAATCTATTTATAAGTTCACAACCAGCTTTAACGGTAAACTTTGTACTATCTGAAATACGAGCTATGACAAAGCTATTATCGTCCCTTTCAGTCAACTGTCCAGACTTAGCAATAGCATGGTTTATTTTTTTGTAACATCTCCATCTTTCAAATGCGTAATTCAAATATTGACCTATATCAAGAATATCAAAATTTATTCAAGAAGGTCTTTACCTCATCACTAACTGGAGAATTATTATAATTTTCTATATCAGTATAGGCTTTACCTAAATCCTGTCCCAACCGTTTTTTTAAATTGGGGGTTTCGGAAAAATCCAATTTACCCAAAAAACTTAGATAAATGGCATTTTGAACTCGCTTATCAACTAAAGGCAAATTTTTCGTTAAAAAATTTACCATAGCATCAAACTTATCTCCATCATTTTCAGCTATCGCTTCCTGCATAAATCGCTTGAAACAACCCATTTGAAAGGTAATAGACGCCCTGTAATCTTCATCTGAAAGCTCCTCTTCCAAACTCGGAAACAAATCGATCAATTCCTTAATAAATAAATCTTGGTCTTTCATCATTATTATATTGGAACAACTTCCTTACTTTCCTCCCACTTTAATCAATAGAACTTGAATACGAAGATAAAATTAACGTTTAATATAATCCCTATATTCTTCCTGAACATGGCCTAGCCACTGCTCTACAGATTTTCCCAGTTTCAGCCTTGTTCTGATTTGATCGTCTGTTAAATACTGTATCATAAATAAAAACCTGATGTATGAATTTAGTAAATTGTACTATGGAAAGGAAATCATTTTGGCATCATGTTTTAAACCATTCGATAGATTTATGAAAGTATGCTTTTTAATACCATTTTTATTTTTCATCATAGCATGCCAAAGCAATGATCAAAAACAGGTACCAGTCAAAATCCAAAAACAAGCATTTGATTATGCAATTGTTGAAGATGATTATGCTGAAATTTTGGATGCTATAATTGCCTATAACTCCATTTCAAATGAAGTAGCTAAAACTAATAAACCCATGGCCTATATTCACCAATGGTTCATCAAGGACTCGCTATATAATGCCTACGACAAAAACTTTATGCCTGACGGTCTGAGGATCCAAAAATTGCTGGGCTTAGTAGGCCATAGCCAGCAAGACTCTACAGGCTATCTCTATCAGGTCAAAGGAAGGGATACTGTATTTATTCCATTACAAATCAAAAAGAAATATAACGTTGCATACCATAAAAAAACAGAAACGAAGGAGCAATTTCTATCAAGCTATACATTTCACTTGCCTATCATGTCGCATGATCACAATAAAGCATTTGTATCATTAGACTATGTATGCGGAGCACTTTGCGGTCAGGGTTATGATTTTATCCTGGAAAAAATTAATGGAAAGTGGAAGGTGATAAAACGTGACTTTACCTGGATAGCTTAAAAAGATAGTGTTCATTGAGTTTCTCTCCTATTTTATCAACTAAAAGCTGTTTGCTTTTCCTTCTTACTATATTTACTTAAAAAGGATCGCAACCTTGGCTAGGTTTCGGTCGGGTTATAATACAACATCCAATAGACACAAAATGACACTCGAATTAATACCTGTAATAGAAATTGGATATAACAATCAGGGCATTCCAACACCAGACAAATATCCTTATTGGGAATACCCTATATTATGGGATAAATATAATGCTGAAAGCTACAAAAAAGCAGGTTTTAAAGACGATTTAACTCCATATTTAGCCGGTTCATCATTTTACGGTCTTTCTGAAATCAATAACAAAAAGCAAATAAGAAAAACAGGTCGAAGACCTAAAAAAGATCCTGCTAAAAACAGATACACGATCTCCTTCAATGAAGAAGAACATGCTCGTTTTTTGGCTCTTTTTGACCAATCTGGTATGCAGGTGAAGGCACATTTTATCACCTCCTGTATCTTTGAAAAGACCGTAAAAACAATTCAAATTGATAAAGGAACAGTTGATTTCTATATGCGACTGACTTCTTTTCACAGTCAATTCCGCTCTGTAGGAGTCAATTACAACCAAATTGTAAAGCTGTTATACAAGAATTTTTCTGAGAAAAAGGCTGCTGCTTTCCTCTACAAACTGGAAAAACAGACCTTAGAAATGGTCATTTTATGCCAAAAGATTATAAAAATCACTGAAGAATTTGAAGAAAAGCACCTAAAAAAGCAGTCTTAAAATGATAGCAAAAATTGGAAGAAGTGGAAATTTATATGGTACATTAGCATACAATCAGCTCAAAGTAGAGCATGAAAACGGACAGATTTTGTTTGCTAATAAGATGATTGAAACAGCAAGCGGACAATATTCTGTTACACAATTAGCCAAATCTTTTGCTCCATATCTTATTGCTAACCGCAATACAGAAAAACATACCTTACATATTTCGCTCAATCCAGATCCGAAAGATGAAGTCAATGACGATAAATTCAGGGAAATGACAGAACAGTATATGCGTGAAATGGGGTACGGTGAACAGCCTTTTATTGTTTTCAAACATACCGATATTGATCGTAGCCATATCTATATTGTGTCGGTTTGTGTAGATGAAGAGGGTAAAAAGATTTCGGACAAATTCGAGAAAATGCGGTCTATGAAAGTATGTCGTGAACTAGAAAAACAACACAGATTAATACCTGCAACGGAGAAAGAGCCTAACCAGAATGACAAGATTTTTCGCCCAGTTGATTACAAATCTGGAGATGTAAAAAGTCAAATAGCATCAGTAGTTCGTCATCTACCTACCTATTATAAATACCAAACGTTAGGAGAATACAACGCTTTACTTTCCTTGTTCAATATTACTACAGAAAAAATTGAGGGAGAATTACACGGAAAACCACAGCAAGGTTTGTTATATATTCCATTAAACGAACAAGGTGAACGAGCAGGTAATCCTTTTAAGGCTTCACTCTTTGGAAAGAATGCTGGACTTGCTTATTTAGAACTACATTTTGAGAAGTGTAAAACTGATATCAAAAATCACCCAAATAGGAAAACTATACAATCTGCTATTACTATTGCCTTACAATCTACAAATAATGAAATGGATTTTAAGAAACAGCTAGCTGAACAAAATATTAATGTGATCGTTCGTAGAAATGATGTAGGTCGTATTTACGGGATGACTTTTATTGACCACAATTCTAAAACGGTTTGGAATGGTTCTCGTTTAAGTAAGGAACTTTCTGCCAATACTTTTAATGATTATTGGAACAATAATATAAAACCTGAGATAAAAGAGATTGTGCAACCTCAATCTAAAATATCAAAATCCAACGATGCGGAAGATTTACCCGATGAAAAACCTCATCAGTTATTTGATTTCCTAAACTCGACTAAACAAGAAGACGATTTGATTGAAGGATTAGGCGGCTTGCTTATTCCCGAAACACAAGGCGAGGATTATGAGGAACTGAATTTTGCTAATCGGATTAAGAGAAAAAGAAAACGCAAGAAACAGTAGTAAGTAGCCAAATATAACCATTCAAAGCCAATGCCTACTAGGTAATAACACCTATGGCATAGAGCCTTTAAATTCACGCCCGAACATTAAAACTTTAAATAATGCAGGGAGAAGACGATTTAAGAGGGCTTGCCAAGATAATGGCTTTTATGCGGGCAGTCAGTATTCTTTTGGTGCTGATGCACCTTTATTGGTTCTGCTACGGTTTCTTTTTAGAACGTGGTTGGACGTTGGAAGTAATCAATAAGATATTAGGCAATTTCGACCGAACAGCGGGCTTGTTTTCACACACCCTTTACACCAAAGCATTTGCTTTGGTTTTGCTGGCTTTAAGCTGCTTAGGAACAAAAGGCGTGAAGAATGAGAAGATAACCTTGTCTAAAATCTATGTGGCGTTGAGCGTTGGGTTTGTGCTGTTCTTCCTAAACACACCGTTGCTAAAACTACCTCCGGCAACAGGCACATTTCTTTATATACTTACTATCTCCTTAGGTTATATCGCTTTGCTGATGGCAGGCGTATGGATGAGCAGATTACTGAAAAACAATTTAATGGACGATGTTTTCAATAACGAGAACGAGAGTTTCCAACAGGAAACAAAACTGATGGAAAACGAGTATTCCGTCAATCTGCCCACTAAATTTTACTACAAAGACAAATGGAACAACGGTTGGATAAACATTGTCAATCCTTTCAGGGCATCAATCGTATTGGGTACTCCGGGTTCCGGTAAATCTTATGCTATCGTAAACAACTACATCAAACAGCAGATAGAAAAAGGCTTTAGTATGTACATCTACGATTTTAAATTCGACGACCTTTCAACCATTGCCTACAATCATCTGCTGAAGCATCGGGACAAGTACAAAGTTCAGCCGAAATTTTATGTGATAAACTTCGACGACCCACGCAAGAGCCACCGTTGCAATCCACTCAATCCCGAATTTATGACGGATATATCTGATGCCTACGAAGCGGCTTATACCATAATGCTGAACCTTAACAAGTCGTGGATTTTGAAGCAAGGGGATTTTTTTGTGGAAAGCCCAATTATCCTTTTAGCTGCCATTATTTGGTATCTGAAAATCTATGAAGATTGTAAGTATTGCACGTTCCCACACGCCATAGAATTACTTAACAAAAAGTATTCGGACGTATTCACAATTTTGACTTCATACCCTGAATTGGAAAATTATTTGTCGCCCTTTATGGATGCCTGGCAAGGCGGAGCGCAAGACCGATTGCAGGGGCAAATCGCATCGGCAAAAATTCCTTTATCAAGAATGATTAGCCCTCAGTTGTATTGGGTTATGACAGGCGATGACTTCACGCTCGACATCAACAACCCGATAGAACCAAAAATTTTATGCGTTGGTAATAATCCCGACCGTCAAAATATCTATTCCGCAGCTTTAGGTTTATACAATTCAAGAATTGTAAAACTCATCAATAAAAAAGGGCAATTAAAGAGTTCCGTTATCATAGATGAGCTGCCCACGATTTACTTCAGGGGCTTGGACAATCTTATCGCCACTGCGAGAAGTAATAAGGTAGCGGTGTGCTTGGGCTTCCAGGACTTTTCGCAATTAACGAGGGATTACGGCGACAAAGAAAGCAAGGTTATCCAAAATACGGTAGGTAATATTTTCAGTGGTCAGGTGGTTGGCGAAACGGCAAAGAGCCTGTCAGAACGTTTCGGTAAAGTATTGCAGAAACGCCAGAGTATGACGATTAACCGCAACGATAAATCTACATCTATTTCCACACAGTTAGACAGCCTTATTCCTGCTTCCAAAATTTCAACCTTAACACAAGGTATGTTTGTAGGTTCGGTATCGGATAACTTTGACGAACGTATCGAGCAGAAGATTTTCCACGCCGAAATCGTGGTGGATAATGAAAAGGTGGCTTCCGAAACCAAAGCCTATCAAAAGATACCCCAGATTTTATCTTTTGTAGATGAGCAGGGCGAGGATACGATGAAGCAGGAAATTGAAAGCAATTACAAGCAGATAAAATCAGATATTATACACATCGTCGGGAAAGAAATGGAGCGAATTAAGAATGACCCGAACTTGCTGCATTTGGTACAACAAGAGTAA
>NZ_DJTD01000007.1:0-32128 GCF_002440385.1 Sphingobacterium sp. UBA6317
TGTACTTGGTAGGACGGATACGCTTTTATTCGTACATTGAATCCAGTATAAATTTTTTGCCATATAATAATCCAGATACCAAAGTTTGCTTACTTTGGACTCTGCGTTTAGCTTGAGCGATTGATTATTTTTTAAATGCTCCCTAACTTCTTCAATGCTCAGTAAATTGTTGTTGTCGTCCATCACACATGTACCATGGGAAGGATCCATCCACAGCCATTTTTTTAGAGTTTCAGCATATACGCTATTGATCACATGGCAATCAGTATCTTTGTCGTCTTTTGGCATGCATGTAACATAGCGTTTAAATCCCATAGCGAGGTACATTTCATTTAACGTCATCGCTTTGTGCCGACAGTTGATACCCTTTCCCGTTGCCTTGTGGTAGTTGTAAAAATCAATTGCGTCAAATTCACATAGCGCCCAATTGCTGCCGTCATATTTAATGTTATTTGCCACGAAAAACATGATATTACGGATTTTGGAAATTTCGTCGCCATTACCAGCTATCGAGTCCAGGTTGAAAAAATTTTTTACTGCTAATAAATTACGATCGCTCGCTACCTCGTAGGTAAATATCGGCAAAGAGTCAATATTTGCTGAAACGTATCCTCCTGATTGCTGCAACAGGGTTAATTTATCGTATTGTTTCAGTTGGACCAATGCTTTTACAAATTTGCTTTCCTTTCGAATATTATCTAGATCGTGATCATTTAAAGCATTACGATAGTCGGTATATCCCCACAAAATTGCCTTTTCAAAACTTGAAACAGCTTGTTTTTTTTGATTTAGTAATGATTGTAAACAAGCAAGGTTGTAGTTTATATTCGCATTGATTTCACTTATTGTAGTTTGATATTCCTGCTTTTCTTTTTCAGATAGCTGTAAGCTGCCCATTTTGGCCGATATGGCATTTAATACTGTGGCTGCTTTTTGATAATCCTTTGCCGGGTAATAATTATTATATTCCTGTTCTAAATTCTTAAAGTCTGAGAGGAATTTATGCCATGTCATCGAAGCTGTCTGCGCGGATACACAGGTGGTCAATAGCATGAAAAGAAGGAGGTTAAATAATAGTTTCATTGGAAGTTTTTAGTTAAAGTAAATAGTTTTATTTTATCAATGTCAACTGTAATTTTGTGTTTGAAAAGCTTTGTCCTACGATTTTATAAAATAGATTTTGCTTTAAGACAGTTATGCCATGTGGAATATTACATCTGGCTCGTAAAATATTATCCAAATACTTTTTAAATAATTATCGCTTAATTCGCTGTGATCGAATGTCGTCTTTAATACATTTAAGCGCTGCGCGAGTAGGAGGATGAATATTAAGCGGAAATTATCTGGAAAATGCAACAAAACACGTGTAGAGTTGTTTGCATTTTGAATGATATTATAAGGGATTAATGATTCGTCATATGAAAAAGATATTTTATGTGTTTCTATTTATCCTGTCCATGATGAAAGTTTATGGTCAGGGGCATTACAACGGTTCATCGTTTAATCCCAACGATTATTTTGCTCCGCATGAAGGGTTGATTATACCAGTATGGTATGGTTATGCCAATATGAATTATTTCAATGGGCAGGGTAAAAAGACAGATCAATTGATTAATCCGGTTCCTGGAAATCCTACTACTTTACAAATTGAACAAAAGGTGATCACGCATTCTTTTATCCTGATGGCAATTTACGGAGGAAAGGGGAAGATGTTGGGCGCCAATTGGGGACTGATGGTTATTCCGACAGTAAACAGTCCTACCGCCAATATTGCGTTGGACTACTATTCGCAGCAGACAGGTCCTGGAAGATATGTTTTTACCAATAAGAGTTTAGGATTTGGCGACATGTATGTACAGCCAATCTGGTTATCATGGAAGCAGGGGAAGTTTCAATATGGATTAAATTATGGCCTATGGGCGCCAACTGGGAAATACGAGCATGGTAGTTTAGATAATGGGGGGCATGGATATTGGTCACATAATATCCGTGGTGCTCTTAAATATAAACCAAATTCCAAGATCAATTTAAGTATTGCTCCTACATTAGAAATCAATCAGTGGCAAAAAAACACTGACTTTAAAGAAGGAAGTCATCTTACTTTTGATTTAGGTGGTTCATATCTACTGAATTCTCGGGGAGATGAAGTAGGGCTATTTGGTAACTATTCAAAACAAGTATCCGATGACAAGGGAACAGAAGGAAGTTTTCTTTCTGACCAAAATGCGGGAATAGGTGCATTCGGATCGTATTGGGTGGTACCTTATAAAATCGGTATAATGGCCCGAGTAACGCAGAATTTTGCAACCGAAAATAGATTTGGTGGGATTGCTTTTCAAACGGGTGTAAATTTCCTAATACCGGAAATATAACTCAGAGGATGCTATAAAACGCGGCTTTTGTGTTTGCTTGGAGCTCCTGTAGGCGAAATGGGTTAACTATTGGTTCTCCAAAAATAGTCGTAGAATATTCCCCTTGTTTATTTGAAAGCCTTCAAAAATTTCAGTCCATAATAGTGGAATATCATTGATCAATGTACAGAGTACTTTTTCTGCAGGTGAATGCAGAGGTATTGTAATACTGTAATTTTCCAAATTGACGGTTTTATAATTTTTGTTGTGATAACCAGAATTAAGCTTTAGTATCCAACTCAAACTTGACATAGGATAAGTATTACCAAATGTATTATAAGTACTTTGGTGAACGATAAAATTTAGATGACGCGATAATATAAACTCATTTATATGCTAAGCACGCCCATTTTCTATAACCATTAAACATTAATATATTTTTTGAGTACTTCGAGAAGGTCTGCCCGCCGTATTGGTTTGGGAAGAAAGTTGTTCATTCCGGATTCAAGACATTTTTCTTTTTCTCCCAGCACATTTCCGGCGGTAACACCTATGATCGGGATGTGTTGATATCCTGACAGCATTCTAATATGTTGTGTCGCCTCAATACCACTCATTATCGGCATTTGTACATCCATAATAATAAGGGAAAACTGCTTTTTCCTGCATTCTTCCAAAGCTTGTAAACCGTTTGCAGCTTCCGTTAAATGTATGTTGGGAGCTAGAGACTTCATTATCCTATTGTTCAGGACCATATTTACTGGGTTATCATCAACTAAAAGCACATCTAGTTCTCGTGCAAATGCATGTGAATCTTTCTCTGGCTGATCCTGGATAATTTCTAATACAGTACTTCTGTCTACCTTTTTTAGGGTTTTGTATAGATCATGTGATTTTATAGGCTTCAACAGCAAATGTGTATTTTCTATTTTCCTAACCGAAGTAAGTATATCCAGGTCTTCCGAAGAAGAAGAAAGTACTATAAATGGAGCGATCTCCTTTCGCAGATTTAACAAGGCTTTTATTTTCTCAATTGTTTCCAACCCAGACATGATAGGCATATGATAATCCATCAAAATCACATCAAACCGCTCACCCTTCAACATGATATCCAGTGCTTCCATTCCGTTAGAAGCCAATGTGGATTTGATATTTTTATAGGTAAGCATGTGTTCAAGGATGACCCTGTTGCTTTCATTATCATCTACCACTAATGCCGTTTTAATAGCCGTTTCATCTTCTTCCTTCCATTCAGACTTTTCGTATGGAACCGTGAGATCGAAGAAAAATACAGATCCGCTGTCTATCTCGCTGTTTAGAGATAAATGACTCCCCATATAGCCCAAGATATTGTTTGAGATCGTTAGCCCTAGTCCCGTACCGCCAAATCGCTTGCTGATTGAACTGTTTTCCTGCGTAAAGGCATCAAAAATATATTTCTGTTTCTCAACAGGAATGCCGATTCCTGTATCTCTTACCGAGAAACGCAAAGCAATCGTATGATCATCCATGCGCAATTTCTCTACTTTTAGTTCGATCTCACCCTTTTCTGTGAATTTCACAGCATTCCCTAGCAGATTGATCAAGATCTGTTTTAACCTGGCTTCATCAATAAAAAGTGTTTTCGGGAGGCCCGGCTCAACGTTGAGAAGAAGTTCGATGTTTTTTTTCTGGGATTGATAAAGAATCACGTTGATGACTTGACTTAACATATCATACACGTCACTTTTTTCGATCAAAAGTTCCATTTTTCCGGATTCTATTTTAGAAAAATCCAGTATATCATTGATAATGCTGAGCAGGTTTTCTCCTGATTCGTTGATGTAATTCAGATATTGTGTTTGTGTTTCATTCAGCGGTGTACGGAGGAGGAGGTCTGAAAATCCTATAACTCCGTTCAAAGGCGTACGGATCTCATGACTCATATTGGCCAGAAATTCGGATTTTGCCCTGCTGGCTATATCCGCAGTTTCCTTAGCGCTTTTCAGTTCTTCGTTTATTTTTACGGAATTTGTAATATTCTGTATGGAAATAATTATACCTCCAACCTCATCTTTTGTAAGATACCATGGCCCGACTTTAAGGTCGTAATGCTGAATTTCTTCTTTACCTTCCACCTTTACCGCAAAATCCCCATCGGTGTACGTTTCTCCCAAAAGCGCATTCCTGTAAATTTTTTTTCTTTCTTCTGGAATATTAGGCGATATTGTAAATAGATTATTGCCGATAAGATCGACATTATTCATATTAAATTCATCTCGCCATCTACTACTTACAGCAATGTAGTTAAGGGCTTTGTCCAACATTGCCAATGGAATAGGAACATCGGTGGCAAAGGACTGCATCATAGCCTCCTTCTCGGCAACCTCTAGAAACATTTTTTTGAAGGCATCAATGTCCTGAATAATTCCAAAAACCCTGTGGCATATTTCATTTTCAAATTCGGGAATACCCTTTATCCTTACCCAAATCGTAACGCCGTCATTACGCAGGAGTTGCAGCTCCTCATCAAAAGAAATTCCTTGTTGTACTGCTCTGTCAAATAGATATTCTATTCGCTCTCTATTTTTTCCTTCGTAAAATCCAAGGGCATTTTCAAAAGTTGGTTGGAAATTAATGTTAGTTTTATGAATTTCTCGCACACTTTGAGACCAAGTGAGCTTTCCGCTTTTCATATTGACTTCCCAGCCTCCCACTTGCGCAACCGCACTTGTTTCCTCGAGCATTTCCTTCGTATAAAACAGATCTTTTTCCAACTTATCTCGGCGAATTATGTCAGATTTCAATTGAATATAGACGAAAATGGTGACACCAATTGCTGCAACTGCAGAAAATATAATGAACAAAACGGTCCGTTTGGTGGAGTTATTCAGATCTTCATTTTTTAAGGCAAGTTGAACTTCTCCGTGTTTTACAAATTCTTGAACGAGCATTCGACATTTATCCATGGTTCGCTTGTTTTGCTCAAGCTCTTCTGGGTTCATTACTAGACCCTTTTTACGATTATTAATCAGCGAGACATAGTCTTTCATCAGCAGGTCTGAGTTCTGCCGCAGTTCATGAAAGATATTAATTTGGAGTTTATCTTTAAGATTAAACTTGTCTTGGTCAGCAATAAGCAGGGGATATTCTTTCACGCCTTTATTCAACGGTTCAAGAAATTCTTCCTTGCCGGTAAGCTGGTAACCTCGATTGCCAGTTTCAGCATTTAACAACGTGTTTAAAATATCCTTTATTAAACTGATAGATTCCTTCGTTTTTAAGAGGCTTTTCCTGCTTTCCATCTGCTTATTTATGCTAATATAAGAGGCTATAGAACCTGTAATCAGCAGTATCAAAGAGAGCATTACCCCGATCTGAAGATTTCTAATAATTTTTTTTGTCATGGGATAGTTGTTTGCTGTTAAGATACTAAAAAAGTAAATAATTACCTCAGATTTCCTATTGAATACTTTGAATAATAATCCAAGGTGGGCAATGTTACTATTGGCGTATATTGTACTGTTAAGTTGTTATTTTCAGATATTTAATTCGATCATTAAGCAAGTGGAAATGATATTTCAAAACAACGGGACTACCAGATAATAAATCATAAAACATGAGGTAATCTGGAGATTGATAGGTAAAAATAGCGTGCGATTATTTATTATTAGAGATTAAAACAATTTACTATTCAATTTAATCTATAAAAAAACGGCCGAATATAGGTTCGACCGTTACTCAGGAAAAGCTCCCGAACATGGGCATTACTCCAATCTTTTTAATCTGAACAATAACTGTTGGACAGCTTCTTGCGCATCATCAATAATGGATTGTGAGAAGTTTTCCTTAAAAAGTCCTTCTCGTTTGTTTTCAACTTGCTTGTAAAAATCCTCAATGTATTTGATGTAATTAGCCGGTTTTGACGTTTGGGGAATCACGATATCAAGTGTACCTTCCAATGAAAAAGTGGTTTCCACCAGTCTGTCTGTAATATCAATAAGAGACTCAATCGCTTGGTCTAAAGAAATATGAGCCTCATAGCTCCCTTTTCCTGTTATCGACCAATGGGTCAGCTTCAATGCGTTTCTGAATGAAATCATTTCACCTAAAAAGTTCGCAATTTCCTGTTTTGAGTTCTGTTGTTTTTTTGCCATGATATTTTACTTTATTTAAGTCACATTTTTGATTATTATAACAACAACCTAGCGGTCAAAGTTTCTAATTTATTAGAAAAACCGCTAGTGATCAAGAAATCAAGGATATCCGGATTTTCGACTGTATAGTTTTGTGTGCCAGTAGGGCCTACCCAACGAAGTCGGACGAAATTAGGAGATTGTACTATACTTTTAACTAGCCAATACGTCGTGAATACTGGATGTAATTTCATTTAAATCAAAAGGTTTCGCAATAAATCCGTTTGCGCCAAGTCCTTCGGCAACATCGCGACCATCTACACTGGCGGATAGAACAAGGATAGGTATATTTTTGATTTCGGGTGTATTGCGTATGATTTTAATCAGCTGGTCGCCCGAAAGCACGGGCATCCAGAGATCCAATAACAAAAGATCTGGCTGATATGCTATGAGCTGTTTGGTCAGATTTGTACTGTTTGTTTCGCTTAAGACCTGGTAACCCTCCAGATCCAAGAATAATTCCAGCATCTCAACAATGCCTTGGTCATCGTCACAGATCATTATTTTCTTACTTTTCATCGTTTTCTGTCCTCATTATTGGTAATGTGAAATTAAAAGTAGAACCTTCTCCGGGTTCGCTTTCTACCCAAAGGGTTCCGTTGTGATGCGTTATGATCTCGTGCGAAACATACAGTCCAATACCTAATCCCGGAAATTTCTTTTGGGTATGGCCGGCGCGAAAGAAGCGCTCAAATATTTTTTGCTTGTCGACATTTGCTATTCCCATGCCATAGTCTCGTACAGAGATCTTGACAAAATTGGCAACCCTGTGAATGGCAACGTCGATTCTATTTGAACCCGGTGAATATTTGATCGCATTGGACAACAGATTATTGATTACCTGAATAATTTGTAATTCATCGCCGCTAACTGTAGCATCTGTGGAGCCTAATAGGTTTATTTTGTAACCAGGTACACCTACCATTATATTGTCAATGGCTTCCCGAATTGTATGATCTATGGCAAATGGCTCCATGTGGAGCTCAATATGGCCAGACTGTATTTTTGAGGTGTCTAGTAATTTAGTAATCAATATATTCAGTCGATCTATATAGGCCGAAATTTTATCCAGTGTACTGACAAATTTATTGTCGGAATGGTCTATACTAAGTCGTTGCAGAATCTGTACAAGCCCCTTAATGGTCGTTAGGGGCGTCTTTAGTTCATGACTAGCGACGGACAAAAAATCGTCTTTACGTAGATCCTGTTCTTTTTTCTCGGTGATGTCTTCAATGGCGATCAGGATACGGTCTTTATATTGCCCTTCAAACTCTATGCGATAGGCATTTAATAGCATCACTTTGCGGCCGATATGCGGAAATACATGTTCTACTTCGTAATCAATTACGGGATTGCTGGTTGGTAAAATATGCGTAAGAAGTTCCTTCAAGGAGGGGATATCCCATTGCTTATTGCCCAGATCAAACAATAATTTTCCTACAGTCTCTTCTGAGGAGACGTGAAATGATGTTAAAAAATGTTTATTTGCACTCAGTACAATATAATTGCCATCGAGTACTAGAAGACTTTCGCGAACCGTTTCAATCATGCTCGAAAGGAAGCTTTCCTTCTCCTGCAATTCTTTGGTCCGTTGCTGTATTTTGATCTCAACATTGTTTTTTTCCTCCCGAAGTTCATGTTCGGCCTTTTTACGCGAGGTAATATCATTTTGAACACCAATAAAGTGCGTCACCTGGCCGGCCTCATTCTTCACAGGTGAAATGAAAAGCTCATTCCAAAAAAGTGTTCCGTCTTTGCGGTAATTGCGAATTTCGATCTTACATTCTTCACCATTTTTGATACAATCTTTGAGGATGTAGCGTTCAGGTTGAGAACGATCCTGCGCTTGCAAAAAGCGACAATTGTGACCGATAATTTCATCGTGTGAATAACCACTGATGTTTTCAAAGGCCTTATTGCAATAGATAATCGGATTATCATGCTGCAAATTATCGGTGATAATAATGCCTGAATAAGCAGAATTTAAAGCCTTAAGATATATATTTAATTCATTAATGCCTGACGCACGTTTTCCCATATAGTGTTGTATTCCAAATATTGTTGTCCAATTTAATCTATAAAACTAAAACCAATGAAAAACAGCCTGTTTTTTTTGAAAAACACGTATAAATCCGCGTTAGGAGTTTAGCTAGCATGTGGTATTGTACACCAAACAACATAAACTGAGCGTATTTGAAACACGCTCAGTGGATAAATTGAGATGTAAAATGATTTCGCTTCCATTATTTAATAAACAGCCAAAAGAACTAAAGACAATTACTATCTTTGTATTAAAATTAGTCAATAATCGTAGTGATACTGGCTTGAGTAAATTGTAGATGTTCATATTAATTTCACATTTGAAAAGTAGAATTCTATGATAGTACCCACTTCCAATTACGTCGAGGGGGAGGAAATTTGAGGATATAATTATCCTAAGATCGGCTTGGGGAAGCTATGAACCTGAAAACACCGAATAGAATGTCACATCGTAGAAAATTATTCTTCATTGGAATAACATTATGTCTTTCGTCAATTCTAATGTTATTATTTGGCGTTGGAATGTTTGCTTCGAGAGGTGATTATAGCTCATTCATAATAGAATTATCAGAATTTTGCTTCATATCTTGGATTCCATTTTTAATAGTTGGAATTTTACTTGTATTAGTGTCAATTATTTTAAGTGGATTTCAATCTTCCAAAATAAAAAAAACATAAACAGGTTGGCAACATAGCATTCGGCATATATGGATGATTCTTTGAGTCCGTATAGTTTTTTGACTTCTTTCTTTTTCCTAACTACGATAGCTAATTTTTCTTTTTCCAACTTGAAAAAATGTAATTGACAGCTGTTGCTAGGAAGGTTAACACCCAAATAATTAATGAGTAAAATAGTACCACTAATGATGCTCCACCTTGAATATCAGCAGGATCTATATAAAGAAAAACATTAGCTATAAGGCTAATACACACAATAAATATCAGTCGAACTTTTTCTCCGTTGCCAGCTGCTAAAATTCGATAGATAATATAGGAAAATAGAAGTATATATAATGTATATACCATTGTAAATTCATGATCTATGGGAAACATAATAGCTCTTATTTAGTCTTCTGGTACCATATCCTAATATTGCCTAAAATATTACTTACAAATTTGTTAGTAACATACATTCAGCGGTGTATTATAGTAAATGTATGACTTCTATTTAATTTTACTTGAAATTTTGATAGCCTATCAAAAAAACTCTCGGAATACGCGTGATACCGGGAATGATTTTCTATAAAAACATAAATCATAGTAAAGAAATGAATACAACTAAATTGACTCCTGAAATAACTAAAATAATTGAAAACCTGAACAAGCTTCATGTGTTTGACGGCATAAATTCATTAGATATAAGCCGCAAAGGATATGAGACAATGGCCGTTCAGCTCAGCGGCAAAAAAGAAGCAGTGAAAATGATAGAAGAATTTAATATTCGTAGCAAGAATCACGAAATTCCTGTGAGAATATACCGACCCAATGAAATTATAAATGAAAAATCACCGGCTATCGTTTATCTTCATGGCGGTTGGTTTATTTCGGGAAGTTTTGAGACGCACGATGCTATTGTCCGTCAATTGGCCAACGCTACGGGTTCTGCCATTGTTTTTGTCGACTATCGACTGGCGCCAGAGTATCCTTTTCCGGCTGGTTTCGATGATGCTCAATCAGCGACTGAGTGGATCGTTAATAATTCGAACTCTTTAAACATCGATAAAAATATGATCGGAATTATTGGCGACAGTGCGGGGGCAGCTTTAGCCGTAGGAGTTTCGACACGGCTTGGTGAGCATTTGAGGTTTCAGGTGTTGATTTATCCGGCAGCTGATAATCAATTAAATACACAGTCATGGAAAGACTATGAAAATGGTCCGATTATTAATAAAGAGGAAGGAATAAAAGCCTGGAATTGGTATCTAACCGACCCAAAAGATCAACAGAACCCCATAGCAATTCCTCTTTTGATTAAAGATTTTAAAAATACGCCTCCGACGTTGATTTTATTGGCTGAACACGATCCTTTGCGGGATGAAGGAAAACAATTGGCAGAGAATATGAAAACCTCCGAAATACCAGTCAAAATTACTCATTACAAAGGGATGGTCCATGGTTTTTTGCATATGGGAGCTGTTTTAAGAGAAACAAGAGAAGCTTTTCGGGACATCGCAGCATTCACAAAAGAAAACTTAAAATAATCTTCCGAAAAGTTACTTCAATATAGGGTGAGGTATTTCTGCAACCATCCTCCTCGAGAGCACACGATCGATTTGCCAGTTCTGAACAAACTTCTCTGGACTGTCCTGAAAGCTTAATACATTGTAGCAAAAATTTCGTCTGTGGATTTGATTAAACGATTTTAGGTTGTCCATTGTTCTCAGAATAACTGCACAAAAACAGTACAAAAAAGGTTGAAAACGTAAAAAGCAAAATATGAATGGATTTAATAAAAATATGTTGGGCGGATTGATCGGTGCGCTCGTACTCAATGTGGTCCATAGTGCTGCCAAGAGATTCGATCCCAAAGCACCAGAAGTGGATAAAGTGGGCGAAGAAGCGATGCAGAAAACAGTGCGCTTTGCTGGATTTAAACCGCCAAAGGGTAATGCACTGGTGGCGGCAACTTTTGGGGCAGATGTAGCTTCAAATGCCATGTTATATACCCTCATCGGATATGGAGGTCAGAAAAATATGCTGCTCAAAGGAGCGCTGCTCGGAACAGTAATTGGCCTGGCAACACTGACTATTCCTGAACAGGCCGGACTGGATGCCAAGCCAATAAAAAAGACTGATCGTACCAAGTTAATGACCGTGGCCTGGTATGTGATCGGAGGAGTGGCCGCTGGTCTAGCCATGAAAGCGATGAGCAAGAATTAAGAAAGATTCGAGTTGATAGACTTATCAGATTGCATTGTTCAATGCATGCTCCTTTAAGTGCCAATCTAAAATGAAAAAACATCTTTTTTGATCTAGATCATCGTTTTAAGCCGTCGGAAAAATAGAAATTTGAATAGCTTTCAATAAGGGAAGTCTATCAGATTAAAAGTAATTATGGAAATAGGAATAGATAGTTTTATCGCTACCGGAGCATATGATGGTGGGTTGAGTTCAGCGGAAAATATAACAGCAATGGAAGCCCTATTGTCAAAGATAGCGTTTGCAGATCAGGCAGGCTTGCATGTCTTCGGGCTCGGGGGAACATCATAGAAAAGAATTTTTAGATGAATCACCAGCAGTTATACTGGCTGCAGCGGCCGCTAGAACTCAGCATATCCGTCTAACGAGTGCGGTTACTGTACTGAGTGCGGCGGATCCGGTAAGGGTATTTCAGGAGTATGCAACATTGGATATTATTTCTAAAGGGCGGGCTGAGATTGTAGCCGGAAGAGGATCATTTATTGATGCTTTTCCGTTATTTGGGTTCAACACGCAAGACTATGATGCACTATTCGAGGAGAAAGTCAAATTGCTTCTAGAATTACGTGATCATGAAACAGTAACCTGGAAGGGAAAATTCCGGGCAGAGCTGAAACAACAGGCAGTATATCCGAGGCCGGTGCAGGAGCAACTCCCTGTTTGGATAGGAGTGGGAGGCACGCCACAATCATTTATTCGAGCCGGAATACTGGGGCTCCCATTAATGGTAGCCGTCATCGGCGGTGAAACCCATCGGTTTCGGCCTTTGATAGATTTATATTATGAGGCCGGACAAAAAGCCGGACATCCTCGGGAGAAGCTTAAAGTAGGATTACATTCACTCGGTTTTGTCGCGGATACAACATCAAAGGCTAAAAATCTTTATTTTCCGGGGTATCAGGAAATGATGGGCAAAATTGGAAAGGAGAGAGGCTGGTCGACGCCAACGCGGGAAATGTTTGAGGCCCAAGCTGAGCCGACTGGCGCCTATGTTATTGGCAGTCCCGAAGAAGTTGCAGAAAAGATATTGCGACATAGTGAGGCATTGGGTGGTATCTCAAGATTTACATTTCAGATGGATAACCCAGGACTGAGCAAGGAAGATAAATTCAGAGCTATTGAATTAATCGGAACAAAAGTAATTCCCATGGTAAATCAATCCTGATTATTTTTTGACTGCCCGGGACCTGATTCTGCTCAGCGTTTATTTGGTAATACCTAGATAAGATGCAATCAGCTGCTGTGGAAATCGCTGTGTAAATTCAGGATAGCTATCAATGAGCATATTATAACGTTCTTCAGCAGTCATACTTAGGGCAGCATTTATTCTTTTTTGGCTTGCATAAGAATAATTTTCATCCAATAGGCGTGTAAGTTCATTCATGATTGGAAGAGAAAATACATTTTCTGCGGCATTTTTTGTCAATACAAGCAAATCAGTATCTATACAAGCTTCAATATAGAAGGCGGAGGGTGTGATTTTTGCAAAACTTTCACGGTCACCGACCCACCAGCCTTCAATATAAAGACTCATGATGTGCTCGGTACCTTTAGCGTCTATACTGTATTTTTTCATAGCACCTTTGACAAGGAATCCCATGTTATTACTTATGTCACCTTCCTGCAAAAATGTTTGACGTTTTTTGATTTTACGGTGCACAAAATTATTTTTTAGGATCCCGATTTCATCTAAGGTTAGGGGGCTGGAGACCCGCGAATTGATGTAGTTGATTAAAGTATCGTACATTAGTCGTTGTTTTACCTGATACAAAAGTAAATATACCTACTTTTATTTTTTATGTAATTTTTAGTTTGGATGCTTCGGCTGTTGATCGACTTTTCTAAAATTGTTTTATATTCCTTAATCTTAGCAGCCGATGGTATCCTAAATTTTAAATCCGTTTGTACCGTAAGGTGGCTCCGAAAATACTTCATTCATGTGAGAAGGGATATTCCTGATTGAGTCGCCCCAAATAATGGATTGACCAAAAGCATACGATAGCAGGCCTGTTAAACAGACCTTTTCTTGTGGGCATCAGATAGCATCAGATAGGAATTATCCGTCTCACCAACAATTTTGAAACCCACGTTTAAGTATAGTTTTTTAACCTGATTGGTTTTTAAGACACTTAATGTGATCGATTTCTCTGTTTCAATAGCTTCCTTTATCAAATCATTCAATATTTTCCTACCGACCCCTTTACCTTGGTAGTTGGGTGTGATCTGAATTTGTATCAGATCAATATTATCGTGTTGTCTATCCACTTTTAAAAGCCCAATAGGAATGTCTTCCATTTCAATTATTAAGGCATGTTCAAATTTATAATCAATCCTTCGTAAATGCGCTTTTTCTGAGATGGGTAATGAACTGGCAATTAAATGCGGAGTCATGGTCTGTTTTCTGAGGTCCAGCAGAAACTTGAGGTCAGTTTTTAATGCGCGTCTGAATTTGATCTCTAATGTCATTCGTTCGTAAATATAAATATACAAGTCGGAAATTATCTCGGTAAGGGGACAGCAAAAAATATATTCGCTATTTCGATTAATTTTATAGCTGAAGCCTACACGTAATCTGCAAAAACTTCACTCTTCCAATATCTTTTCTCGATTCTCCTGACATTTTCGACATTTTTAAATTTCTTTAAATAGGAAGCCAGTAGGAGTAGCTCGCCATCGTTAGTATTTCCTACAAATTCAACTATTTGGATTGCATTGCTATAGTTCAACATTGATTTTTCAGCCGTATCATCAATAATAAGCGTTTTTTCCAATAAGAAGCCTTTGCGTTTTACTTTGGATAACCTTTTTACGTAATAGTATTCATCAGTCACACTCATTCTTTTTTTTGTCGTGCGCGATCGTCCCCAGATAAACTCAAAATTGACAGCGGCTGGTTTTATTTTATCAACGAGTTCCTGCACGTAACAATCATCCGCAGAGCTCCAAATGGCCAGCTTAAAATCTCCAGCCATCTCTGTTAAAAAATAGGTTAAATTTGGACGGACATATACATAATATGTCCCAATAATAAAGTCTTCCTGCTGTATCAACTTATTTTTTGTCGCGTACAACAATGTTTCGTCCAAATCCAATACCAAAAGAGTTTCCTTTATACTATTCATACAGGTGCATTTGCGATATTCTGACCTTAATTTCAAGTTGCTCGAAGTTTGTCCGGCCCATTGTTCTCTAGCTTTCCCAATATGGCTGGCCAGTAGACTATTTTCCTAAAGCTACAGTTGGACTTTTCTAATTGATAGGGGATATCTACATTATCCTGTATCCATATCGCTTACTTTCGTTTATTTCTATGAGAATATCAACTAAATATATGAAAAAAGAATGCACAAAAAACCATGTTACATTTATTTGTACTTACAATTTCTTACACTGGGCGCTTATGATTCGAATGGTTTTGTGTAATTTACTTCTTTGCTAATATCTTAAGGCAATTAAAGTCAAGGATGTAAATTTTATAAAACCATTAAATGACTGAACCAATACTAGCGTTATATATCAAAAAATGGAATCTTACACGAGAAGGAGCAAGTTTTAGAACAAATTCAAGCTTATTACAACCCTGTGTTTATGACGGATTAAAAGCAATGCTCAAAATTCCATTTATAGAAGAAGAACTTCGTGCGTCAAAACTTTTGCAGTGGTGGGATGGTAAAGCCGCAGCCAAAGTTTTAAAAGTAGATTCTAAAGCCATTCTACTCGAGAGAATAGAAAATGAAAATAATGTATCATTGATAAATTTAGTAAAGCAGGGCCAAGACAACGAAGCAACTCGTATCATTTGCCAGACCGCTAATAAGCTCCATAGTTCTCAAGGAAAAGAATTACCCCCTTTAATTTCTCTAATGGATTGGTTTGCCCCACTTTTAAACGAAATAAATTTCTCCGATGAAATTTTAAAAGAGTCTGCTTTAGTAGCAAATAGATTACTTTCTAACCAAACTGAACTCTGTGTGCTTCACGGAGATTTTCACCATGAAAACATCCTTTATTCGGATGTTAACGGTTGGTTAGCAATAGATCCAAAAGCATTATATGGCGATAGAGCCTTCGACTTTGCAAACATACTGTGTAACCCTTATAAAGAAGTCGCTTTAGATAAAGATCGACTAGTTAGACAAATTGAGGTAATTGGCCAAGAGACCAATATTGATTTCCATAGAATGCTAGACTGGGTAATCGCATGGGTAGGCTTATCAGCAATCTGGATAGAGGAAGATCATCTGGACGCCAGTTTACCGATACAACTAGCCAAAATTGCGTTGTCAGTGAAAAAATAGATTATGATTATTGGCGTCTTATAAAGATAAAAAACAATGTATTTTTCTGGGACTCATCGCTAAAATTTCTATTGACTGACTCAATATTTGGATGACCCTCATTGCGTCTTCAACGTTTATCATAACACACTCTGGAACCCAGCAGAGATGCCTCGGATGATCTATGCAGTGAAATCCGATAATCTGAAATGCTTTTCCTTCTTTTGAAAATTAGTAATTCACCACCGAATTCTTTTAAATTGCTCTCCAATTGGGGTTGGTTTAAAATTGATTGAGAGACACTTTCCTGAATAAAAACATAACCGTTAAAGTCTTTCTGAATATTTATGAACGAAAAAAGATTGTCTCGCGCTAAAGTTTGAATGGACAAGGTAATTTCATTCGATAAGCTTTTGCTGTAATTTTCAGTATGATAAAAAGGAAGTGGTACTTCCGCTTCTTGATCCAGGTTACAAAAATTTACCACTGTACAGCGAATCATAATTTTCTGCTCACGGATTTTAAATAGGGGGCTATGGATATTGTCAATACCTTATTTTTATTCTTGAATAATTGGGAACTGTAATGGAATAAACTATAAAAGTTATTACTATGCTTGGTGCTTAAATCTGAACAAAGTCTTATGAAATCAATTGGAAAATTTCTTCAACGGTTGGTGGTTGCTGCCTTCATCGTTGTCATCGTTTTTTGGGGTAATAGTTACCGTTATTTTATTTATGCGCTGGTATGCTCTTCTTTGCTTTATTTCCTTTTACAAAAAATAGTCCTTAGCAAATTAGGTAACAGACATGGTCGGGAAATCCGCTATGATGTGAATGGAAAACGCATAACGATGCAAGGTGGCAAGCGCGTGGCGTTTGGGATCCTATTGGTAGCAGTTTATATTTTAATAATTTCCCTTTTTTCTGTAAGTCCATCTTTGGAACGTAAAGAGTTTGCGCTGACGCATCCGAGCTGGGCTGCTACAGCACCCGCTATTATAAACTTCGAGTCTAAAATACAAAGAGGAAAGACAAAATATGCGTATTTAAGTATCGAATACCGGTATACTGCGAACGGACAGCTGTATTTGCGGAAATTAGATAAGGCGGAAAAGCGCTATGCATTTTTACCTGTTATGGGCCAGCGACGTTTTGAAGAGATGCGGACTGAACTGTTTGACAGAGCAAAGAGAAAAATATCCGATAAGGAATACATATTGTTTTACAATCCACAAAATATTGAACAGCAAAAGTTTTTTCTTGCAGACGATTCTTTTTATCTGCAAGGATCTTGGCTATGCGATATATTATTTGTCTATTTATCATTGTTCGTATTTATTGTAATTATAGCGTTTCTGTTTAAAAAAGACTATAATAACAGGATGAAAAAATCTAATTCGACCATTCATTATTACCGTCGTACAGATTATTATGAAAACAGATAAAGTTTTTTGCAGTTTCATAAATACTGAATTTTCTCACAATATTTAATACCACAAAGTAATTGTTTTATGAGTGCAGAATTTATAAAGCTGGGGGTCGTTTCCTATAATAAATCTTCTATCATTTTAATTTACCGATAAAGCCATTTTTTTATCCATTTCGTATAGTTAGGCATAATGACATAGACCATTAATGCAACGACAGCGCAAGATATAAACAGTGAATCAACCAACCGGATGGAAGGGAATCATAGCCTTTTTAATATAGGAAGCAAAATTTTCGGAATTACTATTGATAAAGGATAAATAGCCGACCATGTTACCAAAAATTGCTTCCAGCGCACCGGAGGCTTCATCGTGCTATTTTCTGAAGTAAATAAAAAATCAAGCCCCGTTTTAATGTAATAATTATCATCTTTCGCCAAAAGGGGACGGATTTTTTCAATCAATTGTTTTCTATCGTCGGATTGCATCCAGTGTTTCAAATTACTTATCGTATCAAACCGAATGATGACTGTATACAGGTAAGTTAGCCCCTGAATCGGACGAATGATCAGCCAGTCGATAAGTCCTCTTGCATTTCTACAAAGCGGTCCTATCTCATTCAGCCATCGCTCATAATCATGATCCCTTCCTTCTCTGATATGGTGAGAAATTACTACTGTTGTTCCATTAGTTCCCATAAAGCTAGCGTTAAAATGAATGATTTAAGAATTTCATGCTACGGTTTATTTGTACTCCCTAAACATTGTCAGATTGCCTATTATCATTATCGTCCAAATACTTCTTCAACTTTATTCCGCCATTGATGGCTTGTCTGGCGTTCCATCTATCTTCGTATCATTGGGAGATAGTACTGAAGAGCTTTTCTATTTGCTCCCTGTCACAGTCAAGGATCCAGTCTCTATGTTTTTCGTAAATTGGTCGCAGTGCTTCAATATCAGTGGCGACAACATCAAGACCTCTGTCGTCGTACATATTTAAAATAAGTTTTTTATTGATATTTATAAAGTAAATCTCTTTATTCGAAATTATGTGATTATTCTCTAACCTCGGGAATCTTGAAGGAAAGTCCTGATTTGCAATTGCCAATAATACGGCCTTATGATTTATTCTGCCTGAAGTCAGTTTAATAATACCGATATCAGATTTATCGCGGGGATCATAATGCCCTATTTCTTTCAGAAAAAATATTTCATCTGCATGGAGATTCTGAATTTGTTTAAATATAAAGTTCGAAAATCGAATTTTCCTGCGTTTGTATTTGTAGTCCATTAAAACTAGAAAAACTTATCACCTTGCATCTAATATTAGAAAGAGTTTTTGGATTGATTAATAAATTTAGCGCGAATTATCTAAGAGCTCAAAAGTAATCACTCCGATATGATACTTTCTGAATTGGTCGATTAATGGAATACATGATTCATCATATGCAATATGTGATAAGTTTTTAAAAGTTAATAATTCAATTAGAAGATTGGGAATATCAATAACATGAGCATTTTTAAGAACCAGTGTCTTTAGGTTTTGTATTCTTAGGTTGGTCAAACCAATTAAATCAAAATGATCCAAATACAACAAACTCAGATTTTCAAGATCATTTATCCACAGCGGGATCTCATAAGGACTATTTTCTTTTACCCTTCTACTACTGTAATCACCTGTTAAAAATAGTCTTTCAAGCAGGTAAAGGCTTTTCACATGTTCGTTTGGCAAGGTATTTTTGTCAAATTTAACCGTGGTTATAAGGCAAAAGGGGATATTATAAATTCCTAATAAGATCGTTTCTCCTTGAAAAAATAGTACTGATCCATTTTTTTCATCACCCCAATTGACATGAAGCATACCACTTCCCTTAATGATGCTTCTTCCTTCATTGTTATCTTTTTCCATGCTGACTAAATATGGGTCTTACAACCGTCAGGTCATCGTTTAATTTCTTTTGCCATTCAACTATACTATGAATATCCTTTATTTTAAAATCCAATATATGTAATTTTATGAAGAGCTGAAAATTTGAGAAAGCCACCCGAACCTATAGTGCAAAGTATGTGTCACTTCTGCCACTTGATGGGTAATGATCTTTCCTTAATTGGAGATTTGGATACCGTTGATTATCCGTTTCGAAAACTGATGACCATTCAATTTAGGCAATTCTGACCGAACTAAAATAGAAGCGAGAGGTCTCAATGCCCGAAATTTCCACAAAGCATTTATTTTCTAATTTGTTGAATTGCGTATATTTGAGAGCTATGTATAATAATACCAAGACACCGTGACAGTAGTAGAAAATTATAAAGCTGAACTCGAATTAGTCCGACAGAACCCAAAACTCTTGGACAATTATCGCTTTGACAAAGACGCTATAGATTCAAAACACTTTGACCGATTAAGACTCAATATTGCGATTTACAATGACCTTAAACAGACAGACTATGAAATCGTAAAATTTCTTTTTGCAGAAGAGAAGGAATGGCGAAAATATGGAAAGGGCGGTGAAGTTGATAATTTATATTTCTGTGCCTTCATACTGACACTTTTCAATTCATCAGAAATTGTTTGGTTGTTCTTTGAAGCTAAAAATATTGATTTTGACAGCGGAATCGGATTTGATAGCGAATATTTGGTTTCGGCAGGAATTAAAGAAACTTACCGATATTTAAAAACAGCGGACAACCCAAAGAAAACTGAACTGTTAAAGTATATTGGAGAAGCTGAAGAAAGTTGTATTTATTCGCAAGTAGACATTGACGATTGGAAAGAATACAAAAAGTCCTATTTCAGAAGTTACAAGTTACCAATTCAAGACGAGCTGTATTTTCTCTATTCGACAAATGAACGGGAACTATTTTTGAAGAAACTACCCGAATGGATCAATCAAGAAAGAGCGTGGACTTATGAAGAACTAAGTTTATATAGGACATACGCGAAATATACAAACGACAAGGCTTTAGAGATTGAAGCGTTTAAATTGACACTCAAAAAAAATGATAAAGATTTTCTAACCGAAATCTACTATCAACAATTGGCAGCGTTATATGTTGAGACCGGTGAAAATACCAGAGCTTTTGAAATCCTTGAGAGCATAATAAAAGCAACAGATAACAGCAATATTGTACGAGATTGTATTGAACAACTTTGCAGAATAATTATTAGAACAAACAACTCATTAGAAGAGACATCTAAGAACTCATATTATATTATAAAAGTTCAGCATAAAAAGTACAGAAACTTTTCTCCGATGGTGGAAGGTTTAATTTTGGACGTGACAGAAATAATGAAAGAGGGAAAAATTGCTGCACCTAACAACAGCTCGCCCAAATCAAGGCGGACGTGGTGGAAGAAATTATTCGGCTCTGAATATTAGAAGAATCCGCGAAGACTCTTGTCTAGTAAGCGCATATTGTTTATCGCTTGACCAACATAGGTGCACTGATGTAAATAACTTAATTGAAAAATCAAACGACTCAGGAATAAAATTAGACAGGGAGACTCTTAACCACATTGTAGCAACAAATTCTAAAAAGAGATTTGCATTTAATGATACACTTGATAAGATAGGAGCAAGTCAAGGATATTCAGTAGAATTTGAATTAGGCTACACAAATCAAAAACGACTTACAGGTGACCAGGGATTATTGACCACCGGGTTTTGTATTTAAGTATGAGAAGGCTTTAATTGAAGATAAGGCAAAAACGATAGCGCAAATGTAGATAGCTGCCAAACCTTTCAGACTTTAGCTTTGTTCACTTTATGGATGAATCGGTTAAACTCTTTCGCAAAATGCCGATTACCTCCATTTATCAATAAAGGTTATAAAAGATTACCGAAACTTTAGGACTTTGCCATTTGCACTGACCCTTACACATTTTGGAAATCAGCTATGTCTGTCATTATTTTAAAAAATGGTATGAAAAAAGCAGCAAGTAAAAAGATTCGACCGTTGCAAAAGCAAAAGCGACCCGGATTAGAAATAAATATGACACCAGTTCCTGACACTTCGCCGTTAAAGTATCCTGCAGAAGGAAAATTGAAAAATAAGGTAGCATTAATTACGGGAGGAGATAGTGGCATTGGGAAAGCTGTAGCTTTGTTATTTGCGAAGGAGGGAGCTGATATTGTTATTGCCTATCTTAGTGAAACAAAAGATGCAAAACAAACCCAGAAAGAGGTTGAATCCTTCTCAAGAAAATGTACGCTGATTAAAGGTGATTTGGGAAAAGAAAATCACTGTAAAAAAGTAATTGAATTTACGATAAAAACGCATAAGAAAGTTGATATTATCGTTAATAACGCGGGGCTGCATTGGGAAACAGAATCAATTGAAAAAATTACCACGGAACAGTTAGACAAGACTTTTCAGAATAATTTCTATTCCTATTTCTGGATTACGAAGTATGCCATGCCTTATCTTAAGAAGGGGGCAAGTATCATTAATACATCCTCGGTGACTGCATATCGAGGCAGTCCAAAGTTGATCGATTATTCTGCAACAAAAGGTGCAATAATTTCTTTTACACGAAGCTTGTCAGCAAATCTTATGGATAAAGGAATTAGGGTCAATGCTGTTGCGCCCGGTCCAGTATGGACTCCATTGATAGCATCTTCATTTGATCCTAAAAAAAACTCCGAATTTGGAAGCGACTCCCCAATGGGAAGGGCAGGAATGCCAAATGAAATTGCACCAAGCTTTCTATTTCTAGCTAGCAAAGATTCACATTTTATGAGCGGTCAAGTTTTACATCCCAATGGTGGCGAAGTCGTCAATGGTTAGCCACCGAATAAGTCACAATCAGATCTGCAAGTCGTCTATCGACATATGGTTTTCAGTTTTTCAAAATGTTCTCTAATATGGGGTGACTGTCCCGCCAATGGATGAATGGCTTGAGCCAATTAAATTTGTGAACAAATTTAACTTTACAGTCTTAACTATTTTGGTGAATTAATAAGTGGTTTATTTGTAGGTGATTATTGTGTTTTGCCTCAACTTTTATCACCAAACTATCATCCTTTGCTGGATGTTCTTCGTGGGGGGGGACTTGATTTCAAAACGCCAATTGTTATCGATTAATGTCTTTTGGGCTATTTCAAATTTCCGAATAATAGTTTGTGGATGTTTATCCAACATTTCTGTTTTTAACTGTATAGAATCAACTGAAAAGACAAATATCATGCTATCATCATTAAATCTATAATTCGAAGGAGAGTCCCAATCATCCATAACAGAGAAGTGGGTTGAATCGTTCGGTTTAATAAAATAATATTGTCTCAGCTGTTTATCAACTTTACCATATTCACTAAAATATATTTTAGCATTATTGGTGGAGGAATCCTTTGTAAGGTAAACGCAAATATCTTTATCTGTTTTATTGATTACACTTAATCTTGAATCAATTCTATCACAAGTGGAGATTTCGATACTGCTGACCATCCGAATTCGAAAATTCATGACCATTCAATTCGGAAAATTTTGACCATTAAAATATTATGCTGAGAAGTTTAAAATCCATTTTTGCTTATTTTATGGTTCCTATTTATAGTGGTCAATTTGCGTCGGAATTGCATGGCCCTGATGTCCGAAATCTACACTTTGTCATCCAATGTATTTCCAATGTATAAAGAAGGAGTAAAGCCGGAAATTTTTGGCATTTTGTATAATACACTATTGGAAGAAAAACTGGGAGATGAGGGCGTAATGGATCTCATCCTTCTAGGAATGGGAGGGGATGGACATACCGTGTCATTGTTTCCGGGAACCAAAGTAATTGAAGAAAAAGAAAAGTGGGTTTCAGCTTATTATCTTAAAGCGCAACAAATGTATAGGATCACCCTAACTGCACCATTTTTAAATAAAGCTAAAAAGATAGTTGTTATTACTTTTGGTGAAGGTAAGTCAGGTGCATTGAAAGAGGTTCTTGAAGGGGAGGATGATGTCGCACTTTATCCTTCACAATTATTGGTTCCTACTAAAGGAGAACTTTTATTTTTGGTTGATGAAAATGCCGCAAAATATTTGAACGGTAATGTTTAATTTTATAAGTAGTTAATGATTATGATTACACATCATCTAAAAGACATACAGCATAATTCTGAAAGGGCCATCACGCCCTTTCATATTTTTGATTTAGATAAAGAGGGGTTGGACCAATATCGGGAACCCCATACAAAAGACCACTTCTGTCTTTTATTCGTTAAGAAAGGAAAGATGAAAATGCAAGTCGAAGATAGGAGATACGATGTCACTGAGAATAGTATCTGTGTTATATTTCCCGGTCAGCTGTCATCAAAAGAGCAGATCAGCGACAATTTTGAAGGCAAAATGATTTTATTTGATGAGGTATTGTTTTGTTCAGATATTCTAAAGAACGAATTAAGCATTTACAATCATAATATTTCGGTTAAACTCAATCATATTGAATTGCCTTTAGCGGAAACAAATGAGGTACAATTGTTATTGGAACAGATTGAAAAATTATATCATGATCTTACTTCTGTCAAGAAAGAACAAGCCCGATTCTATATAAAAATAACATTGTTGAAGCTGGTTGAATTTGTTCATACAAAATGGGATAAAGATAAACTAACAAATGAAGACACCAAGCTTTATGGAAGATTTTTGGAGTTATTGGAGCGACATTATAAAACGGAACGAACCGTTAGTTGGTATGCGGAAAAACTATTGATTTCACCAAAAAAATTAAATGAAATAACGAAAAAGACAGCGGGATTGACCTCTATAGAAACCATTCACGCAAGAATTATGAATGAGATCAAGCAACTGCTACTGCTTTCCAATTATTCGCATAAAGAGATTGCATTTGAGCTAGGATTTAATTCCCCCGCGGCCCTGAATAAATTTGTCCGGGCAAAATTGGATGAAACGCCAACAAACCTACAGCAACAACTGGCGCAAATGTATAAGACATAGACTTGACTTGGTAGCAAATACAGGTATGAATTGAAGTAGGTTTGTACTATAAATTTTAAGTATATGTTACCAACAGTCAAATTAAAAATACACAGGCTTTTCAGAAGCTTGCCGCACATTTTGAGGAAACAGGACAAGTGCAGATCCAGGATTTATTCTTGAAAGATCCTAAGCGTTTTTCTTCTTTTTCCATTCTTTGGAATGATATTCTGTTTGATTATTCAAAAAATAGAATTACAGCGGAAACTCTTGATCTATTGTTTGAATTGGCAATTGAAGTCAAATTACCGGAAGCGATTGAGAAGATGTTTTCCGGTGATAAAATTAACGCTACAGAAGGCAGACCTGTATTGCATACAGCATTACGCCAGCCAAAAGATGCAGTTGTTCTTGTCAATGGAACGAACGTTATTCCACAAGTTCATGAAGTGCTTGAGCAGATCAAAACCTTTACTGAAGATGTACTTTCAGGCACATGGAAAGGATACCGGTAAGGAAATTACAGACGTTGTCAATATCGGTATAGGTGGCTCGGATCTAGGTCCGGTAATGGTCACCGAAGCATTAAAAGCATATAAGACACATTTGAATATGCATTTTGTTTCAAATGTAGACGGCACAAATCTCTCAGAGGTATTGAAAATTGTGAATCCCGAAACAACACTGTTCCTTATTGCCTCCAAGACTTTTACAACCCAGGAAACTATGACGAATGCGCATACTGCCCGTACATGGTTCATGGATGCCGATGGCCAAATTCAAGATATAGAAAAACACTTTGTGGCATTGAGTACCAATGAATCAGAGGTAAAAAAATTCGGAATCAATCCTAAGAATATGTTTGTTTTCTGGGATTGGGTCGGTGGAAGATATTCATTGTGGTCAGCAATTGGTTTGTCTATCAGTCTTGGAATATGTTTTAATAATTTCAAAGTACTATTGGAAGGCGCTCATGAAGCAGATCAACATTTTCGATACAATTCATTTGGCCAAAATATACCGGTTATCATGGCTTTACTGGGTGTATGGTATATTAATTTTTACGGTGCTGAAACATTGGGGATATTTCCTTACGATCAGTATATGCATCGTTTCGCTGCTTATTTCCAACAGGGTGATATGGAAAGCAATGGTAAATATGTTGATCGTAATGGAAACACGGTGGATTATCAAACAGGGCCTATCGTATGGGGGGAGCCCGGTACCAATGGTCAGCACGCATTTTACCAATTACTTCATCAGGGCACAAAGTTGATCCCTTCAGATTTTATAGCACCGGCTCAAAGTTTAAATCCACTTGGCCAGCATCACAAAATATTACTTTCCAATTTCTTTGCACAGACCGAAGCACTGATGAATGGAAAATCAGGGGAAGAAGTTATTGCTGAATTGAAAGCTGCCGGAAAATCTGAAGAAGAAATCGATCAGCAAAAAAAATATAAAGTTTTTCAGGGAAATCGTCCTACAAATTCAATTTTGGTAGAAAAAATTACTCCTAGGTCCCTGGGGAAATTGATTGCGCTTTACGAACATAAAATCTTTGTACAGGGTGTAATCTGGAATATTTTCAGCTTTGATCAATGGGGAGTTGAATTGGGAAAACAGCTGGCCAATAATATTCTACCTGAACTTGATAAAGATACCCCGGTTGAAGGCCATGATTCATCAACCAATGGACTCATTAATCAGTATAAACTATGGCGTTAATTTAGAACTGATTATTCACCTAAATAAAATACAGTTAAGGTTGGCAACAGAAGATTTCTCTGCTGCCTTTTTGATTTTTAGGTCCAAAATAGACGGTATTAGTTTATTACAAATGTATATCGTTAGACGTGGTTTAATATGAAGCTTTTTTAAGAACCTCTATCAAAAATATTTCACAGAAGAAAGTCTATTTCATTTGTTCAGTTTGGAAAGGATCAAATGTATATCACATAGTAGACAATGTATAACATCTTCGATCTTGCGCACAGTACCTTTGTAATAGAAATTTAAAACAAAAAAATATGAGTAAGTTATTTGTTGCCGGCGAAGTTTTTCACGGAGCTGGAAGTTTATCAGAATTGAAAAACCTGTCTGGAAAAAAAGCAATTATTGTGACTGGTGGGCAATCTATGAAAAGAAGCGGGACATTAGACCGTGCATTGGCTTATCTGGTGGAAGCCGGATTAGAAACTATCGTTTTTGACGGAGTTGAAGAGGATCCTTCATCTGCTACAAGTCTTCAAGGTGCTGCTGTAATGCGTGATTTTCAACCGGAATGGATTATTGGGCTTGGTGGCTGTTCGGCTATTGATGCTGCAAAAATGATGTGGGTATTCTATGAACACCCAGACGCTGATTTTGAAGCCATGACAAAACCATTTAGTGTACCTACTTTACGTCAGAAAGCAAAATTTGTAGCGATTCCTTCTACAAGTGGTACAGGGACTGAGACAACAGGATTAGCTGTAATTACCGACAGAGAAAAGGGTGTTAAATATCCGATCGTATCTTATGAACTGACTCCGGATATTGCAATTGTAGATGGTGAAATCTGCGCATCAATGCCGGCACATATTACATCAAATACAGGTTTGGATGCATTAACACACTGTGTTGAAGCATATGTTTCCAATATTGAAGACAACTATGCAGATGTTTTGGCAAAAGGTGGTTTAGAGATTGTATTTCAAAACCTGGAAGAAGCAGTGAACAATCCAACCAATATTAAAGCCCGTCAAAATATGCACGACGCTTCATTTATGGGAGGTCTCGCATTCAATAATGCCTGGTTGGGAATTGTACATTCTTTGTCACATCAGGTGGGTGCTCTTTATGGTATACCTCATGGTGCTGCTAATGCAATATTTCTTCCAAATGTGATCCGTTATAATCAGGTAGCAACAACTAGATACCCTGATCTGGCTAAAATCTTGGGAAAAGAATCTGCCGAAGAATTGGCTCAGGAAATCGAGAAACTGAGAGCTTCTGTGAACAACATTGGATCCTTGAAAGCATTTGGTATTTCTAAAGAAGACTGGGACAAAAATCTGGATTACATTACCAAAAATGCATTGGAAGATCCATGTACCGGTTTCAATCCACGTAAACCAAGTCTTCAGGACTTGAAAGATCTGTACAACGCCTCTTACGAAGGTGAGATTTATCAGAATTAATTAAGTTTAATAAAAAACGGTTCATTCCTGAATGAACCGTTTTTTTTTGCTCTTAGAAAGTTTAATGCTATATTTAATGAAGCAGGACGAGTGTAATGCGTTTTAATCCTATTTCTTGGAGGCCTGAATTATAATTTAAAATATAAGTATCATGATTATCAACCGCAGAATTCCGTTTAAATTTCTCTTGAATGAAATTAAATTCCCATTGATGGCTGTTGCTTTTTTGTGGACTGTTTTTGGTTTGTTACCTCGTTATTTACCGGACGATACACCTGGTGTTTCTATACAGATAGCAGCGACTTTGGGTATTGCAATCTCGATTCTTTTATCTTATAAAGTCAATCAATCTTACAACCGTTGGTGGGAGGCACGTACCATTTGGGGGGCATTGTAAATGATAGCCGTACTTTAATCCTGCGATTGCAACTTTATTTGGGAGCTGAAAATGAAGAATTGACGAAACTTTCATATTATCAGATTGCCTGGACTTATGCCTTGGAAAGGACTTTGAGAAAGCAGGATGTATGGTCTAAAATAGAGGGGAAATTGAGTGAAGAAGATAAAGCTGAATTCAGAAAGCATTCCAATATTCCCCTTGCCATTAGTCAATTACAGATGAAATTGGTAAAGGAATTATATGAGAAAAATTTGCTCAATGAACTGGCTCGACTTCAGATAGAAAACACACTAAATAATTTGGTTGTTTCTATGGGTAAGAGTGAAAGGATAAAGAATACAATTTTTTCGCCCACTTTTGGGCAGATTTTACATATTTCCATCTATCTATTTTCTATCTTTTTAAGCTTGTCATCTTCGTTTCATCTAAACATTGTACTACAGATTTTTATTCTTATTTCGATCTCAATGATGTTTTTTCTCTTGGAGATGCTTGCACATAGATTGCAGGATCCATTCAGTAACGGTCCTACGGATACATCAATGTCTGCACTTTTACGAACGATAGTAATTAATATTCGTCAAATATTAGCTGAAAAAGAAATACCCGATCCAATTGAACCCCAAAAGTTTTATCTTATGTAATCTTAAATCATTATTCTATGAAAATTTTCGGTAAAATCAAAGAAGAATCTAACAAAGCAGATCATGAAAATCAACTTCCCAATGATCTGAATGCAATAGGTTTTGTGCAGGTCAGGGGAGCGAAAGAACACAATCTCAAAAATGTTGATGTCGATATTCCACGAAATAAACTTGTCGTTTTTACAGGTATTTCAGGGTCTGGTAAATCCTCTCTGGCATTTGGTACTATCTATGCAGAAGCTCAAAGAAGATATCTCGAATCCGTGTCTCCATATGCCAGACGTCTATTTAATCAGATGTCGGTTCCCGATGTGAATGCCATTCATGGACTTCCTCCAGCGGTTGCCCTGCAGCAGAGCAGGGGTGGAACCACGGTACGTTCTACGGTTGGAAGCGTAACAACAATTTCCAATTTATTAAGAATGCTGTATTCACGCGCCGGAAATTATCCTTCAAATCAGCCTATTATTTATGCTGAAGGGTTTTCTCCAAATACACCTGAAGGAGCCTGTACGAAATGTCATGGTATCGGACGAATTTATGATGTTACGGAAAAATCAATGGTTCCGGATGATTCATTGACAATACGGGAAAGAGCAGTTGCTGCATGGCCATCCGCTTGGCAGGGACAGAATCTTCGTGAAATATTAATGACCTTGGGGTATGATGTGGATACGCCCTGGAAGGATTTACCTAAAAAAGACCGCGAATGGATCTTATTCACAGATGAAACACCAACAGTTCCGGTTTATTCTGGGTTGTCGGCTTCTGAGGTAAAAAGAGCGGTTCAGATGAAATTGCCTCCTAGTTATATGGGTACCTTTACCGGTGCAAAAAGATATGTCTTTCAGACTTTTGCGAATACTAACAGCCAATTGATGAAACGAAGGGTATCACAGTATATGTTGAATGCTGAATGTCCTGTATGTCATGGGAAAAGGTTGAAAAAAGAATCTTTATCAGTGAAATTTGAAGGATTTGATATTGGTGAACTATCTAATCAATCATTATCCCAGCTAATGGATATTTTTATGCCTTATGCTCAAGGAAAATTCTTGGATAAAGAAAAAGATAAACATCCGGAAAAAGCAATAGTAGCCCAAAACATTGCCATCGATCTTGTTGCAAGGATTAAGATTATGATAGATCTTGGCTTAGGGTACCTGTCATTAGAAAGGAGCACTCCAAGCATTTCTCCGGGTGAATTGCAGCGTTTGAGGTTAGCTACTCAGGTACATTCTAATTTATTTGGGGTAATCTACGTGTTGGATGAGCCTTCTGCCGGATTACATCCTGCAGATACGGAGGCACTTTTCTCTGTACTGAAAAAATTAAAAGATGCTGGCAATTCGATGTTTATTGTAGAGCATGAGGTTGATATTATCAGACATTGCGACTGGGTTGTAGATGTAGGTCCACAGGCAGGAACCAACGGGGGTGAGATATTATATAGTGGTCCATTGGATGGTTTGCAGTCCGTGGAAAGGTCCTTGACCCGTCATTATATTAATCCTGAACCAGTCACGAAAAAGATATTGAGAAAACCCGAACAATGGTTACATGTAAATAATGTGCACAGAAATAATATCAAGAGTTTAGATGTATCATTTCCTTTAGGTGTGCTTACCAGCATTACCGGCACTTCAGGTTCTGGAAAAAGTAGTTTGGTCAGTCAGGCATTAGTGGATCTTGTTTCCGGTTATCTTGGACAGGAGCTGGAGGAAAACAAAGAAGAACAGCCTGAACTCACAGAAGAACAGGTTATTCATACCTCAGGACTAATTACAGACGGAATGCAATACATTAAACGTTTGGTAAGAGTTGACCAAAAACCAATTGGAAGAACACCAAGATCAAATCTGGCAACTTATACGGGATTGTTTGATCGGGTACGTCAATTGTTTTCAAACACAACGCTCGCGAAGAGTCGTCGATATGATGTAGGACGATTCTCATTTAATGTTGCCAAAGGACGATGTGCCCATTGTAAAGGAGAAGGATTTGTAATGGTAGAATTATTGTTTCTTCCCAGTGTTTATACGCCTTGTCCAACGTGTAAAGGAGCAAGATACAATGAAAAAACTTTGGAGGTAAAATATGAGAATAAAAATATTGCAGAGGTTTTGGATATGACTGTAGATGAAGCCTGGGATTTCTTTATTCATGATAAATTATTACGTCAGAGCCTTGATGTCCTGAAACAGGTGGGCTTAGGTTATATTCGATTGGGGCAGCCTGCAACAGAGCTATCAGGTGGTGAGGCACAACGTATCAAATTGGCTTCAGAATTACAACGGACACAAAAAGGTAAAACACTGTATATTTTGGATGAGCCGACAACGGGACTACATCCGTCAGATGTGCAAAAACTGATCGGTCAATTGAATGTTCTGGTTGAGGCTGGAAACACGGTTATCGCTATTGAACATGATATGCATGTGGTTGCTGCCAGCGACTGGGTAATTGACCTAGGACCAGGAGCCGGTGACAACGGGGGACAAATTGTAGCAGAAGGCACTCCTGAAGAAGTCGCAAAAAATAAGATAAGTAAGACAGCTAAGTATTTGGCAGATTATGTATAAACTTATATTATCTGTAGAACCTATGCTCTATAAAAGGTAATGTTGCTGTTTTTTTCTGAATATCCTTTTTTAATATTAGCAAGTAAAATGTAATTTGTCCTATTTGAGAATTGAGAACCTTATAACAAAGGTTAAAGGCTAAAAAATGTAGAAGATCTCCTATTTTTAGCCTTTAATTTTTCTTAGTCATATAATTGGAGATTTTGATACCATTGACCATCGAGATTCGAAAACTGATGACAATTATTCAATTTGGATAATTTTGACCATTTGAATATTACGCTAAGAAGTCACAAATCCATTTTTATTTAGTTTTTATGGTTATATTATCCTATACATCTCCTTACGCATAGAATGGATACAGCGAGAGGCTTCTGTTCTACCTTTCAAATTTTTATCTTTTTCATTAAAGGGGAATGTTTCCTTATCGTATATGGAAAAGCTTTTCATGAGCCGATCACTTGCAAAAGAACTCATCAAGATATGGCATTTACCTTCACTGGACAATATTGATCTCGAAACGACACCCCTCCCGATGATCAAGAAAATTTTAAGGATCTATGGCAGGGCTCAAGATTGCCGGATCCATCTCTCTGAAATGATCAACGCTGAAAAAATACATGAAATAAAAGGGTATCAAAAATCAGGCTGCCTTTCTCCTGAGAAAACCGATATTGATGTATTATATAAACGTTTCTTCATAACAGAGCGAACGTTGAGAATCCATCTTTATCATAGAAACTTTTGGATACTTCGGCTATGTATTCTTCTTTTACTAATCGGTTATTTTTAAATATTAAATCATGAACAGGCTCCTTAAAATAACCATTTCCAATTCTTCGAATGCCTATACATGAATCTATTTGTGCCCCCTTAAGCTGGAACGTATATATGTAGAAGTTGTCATCCTAAATGCTGGACATCGGAAAGCGAAACCAGTATTTTGTACCACTTCGCCCGCAATATATAGTGTATATTGGGCTTAAGTATTAACATTTCCCGATTGAAAAGTAGCAGTTAATAATTCAATTAAAAGATTGGGAATACTATCCACCTACAGTCGGCGCTTTGCCAAATTTCTTCTTAAAGGCGGAAGAAAAATGGGACAGGGTCTCGAAACCAAGATCGAGATAGATAGCTGATGGTTTTTTGTTTTTTCTTTCAATTAAATGCCGTGCTTCATTCGTATCCGTCCTACCAAGTACA
>NZ_DJTD01000051.1:0-5669 GCF_002440385.1 Sphingobacterium sp. UBA6317
AGATTACAGACTGAAAAATGAACAGGATTTTAGCGCTACAATTTGCTTTTGATTGGTTGATCTATGAAGTCTATAAGGTCGATTATGATCCTATAAAGGAGATTGAGGCATTCTGGAATCAATATGCCTTAGACGCTATTTCTGCTAATACACTACAGCTATTGAGCACGTATCTTGATAGTGGTGCAGGAGAAAATAGACTCTTAAAGAATGAGGAAATGCAGGAATTTGCAACCGCATTGTATCGGGTGTTGATAGCTTATTGTATCGTCTATCATCGCAATATAGACCTGCGTAAAATGCAGCTGTCAGCAGAAGCTGAAGAGCGCATCGGAAAAGAGCTAGAATTGAGCAAAAAGGTCGCTGAGTTTTTCAGTAGGTTATCGAAATAACCGCCAACAAAAAAATTATGAATATCCTGAGATTTTTAGCCTTTTTAAGGGGCTATATAACCTATATATTTCAAGTACCTGTAAAGCACTACTTAAGCACAGATATAGTACTAATTACGCAAAATTTGCGTAAGAAGATTAGACAAGGAAAAACGTACTTTAAAGGTACTTCGATCCTGCTAAAAAAGCGCTGTAAGATTGGCGCTCAAAACCTAATAAAAAATGTGAATTCTTTGGGCAGCCATCGGGTTTTGTTTGAGGATCGTTCGACACTGTGTCGTACCAGCGTCGCCTCATCTTCGGAAACGCTTCGACTGTTGTTCGACTGCGCTTCGGGTGGGAGTCGAAGCGTACGCGAAGCCCTGCCGAAGCCGAGCCAAAGAGCTCCCGAGCCTGTCTCGACCATGTCCCAAAGAAGTCTCGAAGCTGAGCCAAAGGTCAGTCGAAGAGCGGAAGTGGTATCACATTATTCGGACTTTTTTCTGACCAACTTCGCCCTGGCTTCTGCCTTTCATGCAATTGGCATCAAGTTTTCATCGGGATCTCATCGGGCCACAGCGATCAAAACCCGATGCCGACCCGATGAAAACCCGATGAAATGTAAAAATTCGGCAGGAATTGCTCAAAAGATGGTCGACTATAGCTTGGCACAAGAAACACTCAAGCTTGACTATAGCGCGACCCTAGGTTCACCCTTGCTAAGCCCTTGTTATACACAAGGACAACTAAACGATTGCACAAGCCCCACACAACAAAAGCAAGCTTTTCAGCAGGTGGGAAATGCTAGATTGACTTATGACGTAGAATCTGAACGATCTGTTTTAAGGCTCTTTAAGTCGATCTGTAAGGTTTTTGTGTTTCGGCCCAATACTTTGCTTGTAACAAGTAAAGTGGTTGCTCAGCGGGCTTTAAAATGCTTTCTATCTTTTGCAGATTATAAGCGTGCCTATCGCATCATTTTGACATGCTTGTTTTTATGTTTAGTTTCTATGTTTAGTTTATCGGCTCAGACGCCCCGCAAGAACAGCGGGGCCGATGGGCTATCTGATCTCGTTGCACTAAATCCGGGCGATAAGATCCCGGATGCGGTATGGAACCAGCCGCTCGAACTCCAGTATTTTAATGGTCAAAAGAAAACAATCAAATTCGCTGATCTGAAAGGGAAACTGATCCTGCTGGATTTTTGGTCAACTGGCTGCCCGAGCTGTATTGAAGGAATTCCCGACATGGAATTGATCCAGCAGCGCTTTAAGGATAAGGTACAGGTTGTGATGGTCAATAGTAAGCGGAATAAGGATACCCCAGAGCGGATAAAAAAGCGATTCAAGAAATATAAAGAGGACTTTAATTACACACCGGTATTGCCGACAATACTGAATGATACCTTGTTTACATCACTTCTTCCGCATAATACGTTGCCAACGATAGGAATTATCAATTCCGAAGGTGAATTTGTCCTCAATTCATACGCAAGTTCTATCACAGAGGATATTATCAAAGATTTTTTAAAAACTGGCGTGTCAAGCCGATTTATTGAAAAATCGGAAATCAAAAATACGGCCCGGATAAACACGCAGCCTTTGGTGGATACAACGGGACTTTTATTTTGCTCGGTGATGTCGGGTTATCGGGAGAATTATCTCGGTGTGTATCCCGCAATGTCCTACAGCGAAGGGAATTCACTGTTTCAGGTAGGGAATTACTTTCTGAATACCTGTTATCAGCTGGCTTTTCCTGATGCATTCAAAGGGGTACAATCGAACCTTTTCGTTTTTGATGATCAGATTAACAAGGAATTTATCGATCTCATATACGACTTTAAAACAACAAAAGGACAGTTTTGGTATCAGCTCTACCTGCGCGATAGTATCACTCAGGAGTTAGCATTCGATTATTTTAGAAATGCTTTGATTCAACGGTTTCATGTTGCAGTTGAGCGAAAAAATGGTGTTGTTGCGGCATACGCACTTTCGCTGGATGTATCGCGTCCACTATGGAAAACCAAGGGCGGAATGTATATGAATAGTGTGGATAAAGGCAATGAATCTTTGATCATGCAAAATATGCCCCTAAATGGTGTGATTGGTTTCATTAGGTCTGTTTTGGATAAGCCGGTAATTTTTGAGGGTAAAAGTGCCGAACGGATTGATCTGCGTTTGTCGGGAAACTTTCTTGATCTGTCTATCAAACAAAAAATAGCTGCGCTGGAACAGCATGGTATAAAACTTACACCAACACAATACAGTGGTGAATATCCTTATTTCTATACCGTACCTACTAATCATACGAAGTAATGAGGGTGTTGTTGACAGCGCTTTTGACAAGCGTATTGTTTTTCATGGGCAAGGCTCAGGAAAAAATTTGGGTACAGGGTACAATTGTTTCAGCGAAAGATGGCAGGGAGCTAGTGGGGGCATCTATCCGGAACAACACTTTGCATAATCAGGCTGCAAGTTCACTGAAAGGAAAATTTGCTATTCAGGTAGGTGATCATAAAGATTCTTTATTGATCAGTTGTATTGGTTATCTAGATAGGACAGTAGTAGCCGGATTTTTTGAGAAGAATAAAATATTGGCTTTAAATGCTAATGAGATTTATTTGGAAGAGGCTATTGTCAGTACCGGTTATCAGACATTGAAAGCCAATGAGGTGACAGGGGCCATTGATGTAGTCGATAATAAGATGCTCAGTCAGCAGGTGGGAACTAATATTCTGGATAGGCTCAATAACATGACAACAGCAATTCGCTTCGACAATCAGCCGATACAAAATGCTGACCTGCAGAAACTGAATATTTCCGTACGCGGACTGAGTACGATAAACGGAAACCTGGATCCGCTCATTGTGCTAGACGGCTTTATCTATGAGGGGGATATCAGTAATATCGATCCCAATAATATTGAAAGTGTCTCCATCCTGAAAGATGCTGCGGCGAGTGCCATATGGGGAGCCCGCGCTGGGAACGGTGTTATCGTCATGACTTCAAAAAAGGGTGCTTTTTCTAAGGAGCAGAAGACAAAAATAACATTGTCAAATACAGTGATTTTGAAGGAAAATAGCGATCTGAATAAAATCTATCAGCCCCAAAATGCGGATTTTATCGCACTCGAAAAATATCTTTTTGATAAGGGCTATTATGATTCGGAATTGCTATACCAGCCTTATCTGGCACAGTCGCCAGTGATCGACCTATTGGATCGACGTAAGCGCAACCTGATTTCACCGGCAGATTCGGCCAGCGGTACAGCTAAACTCATGGTACAAAATGGAAGACAAAACTATATGGATGCTTTTTATAATGTTCCGTTTGTCAATCAGCACGCGCTGAATATCTCGGGCGGGGGGGCACGCAATTCGTATGGGTTTGGTATTGGGTATACGGGGAATAAATCCGAACTGGATGCTTTTGATAGAAAGATCAATATCCAGCTGTCCAATAGTTTCAGACCTACCGACAATTTACAGTTGGATCTCCAGGTGCTGTATACCAATCAGGATAGCAGAAAAGGCAAACCTGAATTCTCATCGTTAAGCTATAGCAGTATGCAGGTGCCATATCTTCAGTTTCTAAATGAGGATGGTACTGAAATCCCATTTGAAAAGGAATATAGGTCCAGTTATCTGAAGGAAAACTATACAAATGGTTATCTGCCATGGGATTACTATCCACTGTCGGAATACAGATATGCAAAAGACCGACGGCAGAACAATGAATGGTTTTCGAGCCTGAACCTGAAATATAAGGTATTACCTTACTTACATCTGAATGTCGGGGGACAGATTCAGCAGCAGCGTACTGAAAATAACGAATTGAATACTTTGGAAAGTTATGAAGCACGTAAGTGGATCAATGAATTTACCATCATCGGTACGGGTACCACAGCTACAAAATATAACATTCCACTTGGTGGTATAAAACGGTACTCCGCTGCTGAGGGCAGGTCGTATACGCTACGTGGTCAAATTGATTTTAACAAATCGATTGGTCGGCATCTGTTGGTCGGCATTCTTGGTGGCGAGGTACGGGAGAACAGATCGAACACAAATTCCTATACGGCCTATGGATACAATGAACTGCCGATGTCAAGCACTTCGGTAGACTTTGTAACTCGCTTTCCAACATTGCCGGATGATGGGATGCGACGGATACCGGGAGCGCCGCAATTTTTTAAAAATGTAAATCGATTTGTATCACTTTATACCAATATAAGCGACCGGTTTATGGACCGCTATGGCCTATCTATGAGTTTGCGTAAAGACGGCGCTAATATCTTTGGTGCTTCGACCAATGATAAATGGTCGCCGCTCTGGTCCGTAGGCGGATCTTGGGACATTCATAAGGAGGCTTTCTTTAAGCTGGCCCTGTTTGATTATCTAAAATTGAGGACAACCTATGGAACCAGTGGTAACGTCGATCTACGACGGTCGCCAGATCCAATTGCCTATATCGGTTCGGCAACTTATACCAGCTATCCAATGTATCAGATAAGTACCTTGAACGATCCCTTGCTAAAATGGGAAAGAGTGGCAACCACTAACTTTGGTCTTGATTTTTCAGTAAGAAAAGGAAGATTGTCCGGGCGTATTGACTATTATGTAAAAAAAGGCAAAGATCTATACGGACTGAGCGAATACGATTATACGGCATGGGGCTTACAGGGTACAGTTGTCAAGAATTTGGCAGGAATGCGGGGACAAGGTTTTGATATTGACTTAAATTCAAAGAATATAAGCGGAAAGATCAACTGGGATACGCGAACGATATTAAGCTTGAATAGGAACAAAACAACGCAATATTACAATCTGCAAAACAGCGTCACATCCTTTCTCTCGAGCGGAAATACCATCACACCGATCGTCGGTAAACCACTGAACGCATTGGCTGCTTATAAATGGATGGGGTTGAATGAATTTGGGGAAGGGCAGGGCCTGCTGGATGGTCAGCTAAGTACAAACTATACCACCATACGCAACCAGGCTAATGCGTCGCCGGATGGAAATGAAAGTATCGTGTATTTTGGATCCTCCAAACCGCAGGTCTTTGGGAATATAATCAATACACTGGCTTGGAAGTCTTTGATTTTTTCTTTCAACGTCAGTTTTAAGGGGGACTATTACGTCAGGCGTCCTGTGACGTCCTATTTTTCATTGTTTGCTAACGGTAAGGCCTATCCAGATTTTGATCAGCGATGGCAGCAGCCTGGGGATGAACAACATACACAGGTTCCTGGTATGAAATATCCTATAAAATCATTGTCGGATGCATTCTATCAATA
>NZ_DJTD01000050.1:0-5546 GCF_002440385.1 Sphingobacterium sp. UBA6317
AGATTACAGACTGAAAAATGAATAGGATTTTAGCGCTACAATTTGCTTTTGATCGAATGATTTATGATGTCCATAAGGTCGATTATGATCCTATAAAGGAAATTGAGGCATTCTGGAATTATTATGCCTTAGACGCTATTTCTGCAAATATTCTCCAGCTATTGAGTACTTATCTTGATGGTGGCGTAGGAGAAAATAGGATCCTAAAAGATGAGGAAATGCAGGAATTTGCAACCGCATTGTATCGGGTGTTGATAGCTTATTGTATCGTCAATCATCGCCATATAGACCTACGTAAAATGCAGCTGTCGGCAGAAGCTGAGGAGCGCGTCGGAAAAGAGCTAGAATTGAGCAAGAAAGTCGCTGAGTTCTTCGGTCGGTTATCTGAGTAACCACTAACAAAAAAATAATGAATATCCTGAAATTTTTAGCCTTATTAAAGGGCTATATAACCTATATATTTCAAGTACCTGTGAAGCACTACTTAAGCACAGATATAGTACTAATTACGCAAAATTTGCGTAAGAAAATTAGACAACGAAAAACGTACTTCAAAGGTACCTCGATCCAGCTAAAAAAGCGCTGTACGAATAGCGCTCAGAACCTTCTAAAAAAAGCAGATTCTTCGGGTAGCCTTCGGCTTTTGTTTGAGGATCGTTCGACACTGCGTCGTACCACCGTCGCCTCATCTTCGGGAACGCTTCGACTGTTGTTCGACTGCGCTTCGGGTGGGAGTCGAAGCGTACGCGAAGCCCTGCCGAAGCCGAGCCGAAGAAGTGCCAAGCCTGTCTCGAATATGTCCCGAAGAAGTCTCGAAGCCGAGCCAAAGGGCAGCCGAAGAGCGGGAGAGGCATTACCTTCTTCGGACTTTTGCCTGACCAACTTCGCCCCAGCTTCTGCCTTTCATGCTATCGGCATCGAGTTTTCATCGGGATCTCATCGGGCGACACCGATCAAAACCCGATGGGGACTCGATGAAAAACCGATGGAATCTAAAAATTCGGCAGGAATTGCTCAAAAGATGGTTGAAGCTTTTCAGCAGGTGGGGGACTTTAGATTGACGTATGGAGTAGAATCTGAACGATCTGTTTTAATGTTCTTTAAGTCGATCTGTAAGGCTTTTGTGTTGCGAGCCAATACTTTGCTTGGATTAGTAAGTTTAGTTGTTCAGCGGGCTTTAAAATGCTTCTTATTCGTCGCAGATTATAAGCGTGCGCATCGGATGGTTTTGTCATGCTTGTTTTTATGTTTAGTTTCTATGTTTAGTTTATCGGCTCAGACGCCCCGCAAGGATAGCGGGGCCGATGGGCTATCTAGTCTCGTTGCGCTAAAACCGGGCGATAAGATCCCGGATGCGGTATGGGACCAGCCGCTCGAACTGAACTATTTCAATGGAAAAAAGAAAACAATCAAGTTCGCTGATCTGAAAGGGAAGCTGATCTTGTTAGACTTCTGGTCAACAGGTTGTCCAAGCTGCATCGAAGGTATTCCCGACATGGAATTGATCCAGCAGCGCTTTCAGGATAAGGTACAGGTTGTGATGGTTAACAGCAAGCGGAATAAGGATACACCAGAGCGGATAAAGAAGCGATTCAAGAAATATAAAGAGGACTTTAACTACACACCAGTATTGCCGACAATACTGAATGATACCTTGTTTACGTCGCTTTTTCCGCATAATACGTTGCCAACGATAGGGATTATTAATCCCGAAGGTGAATTTGTCCTCAATTCATACGCAAGTTCTATCACAGAGGATATTATCCAAGATTTTTTAAAAACTGGAATAGCAAATAGGTTTATTGAAAAATCGGAAATCAAAAATACTGCCCGGATAAACACGCAGCCTTTGGTCGATACAACGGGACTTCTATTTTGCTCGGTGATGTCGGGTTATCGAGAAAATTATCTCGGTGTGTATCCCGCTGTGTCCTACAGCAAAGGAAGCTCGCTGTTTCAGGTGGGCAATTACTTTCTGAATACCTGTTATCAGCTGGCTTTTCCTGATGCATTCAAAGGGGTACAATCGAGTCTTTCCGTTTTTGATGATCGTATCACTAAGGAATTTATCGATCTGATGTACGACTTTAAAACAACAAAAGGACAGTTTTGGTATCAGCTCTACCTGCGCGATAGTATCACACAGGAGTTAGCATTCGATTATTTTAGAAATGCTTTGATTGAACGGTTTCATGTTGCTGTTGAGCGAAAAAAAGGTATTGTTGCGGCATACGCACTTTCGCTGGATGGAGCGCGTCCACTATGGAAAACCAAGGGCGGAATGTATATGAATAGTGTCGATAAAGGCAATGAATCTTTGATCATGCAAAATATGCCCCTAAATGGTGTGATTGGTTTCATTAGGTCTGTTTTGGACAAGCCGGTAATTTTTGAGGGTAAAAGTGCCGAACGGATTGATCTGCGTTTGCCGGGAAACTTTCTTGATCTGTCTATCAAACAAAAGATAGCTGCGCTGGAACAGTATGGCATAACGCTTACACCAACACAATACAATGGTGAATATCCTTATTTCTACACAGTATCTACACAGCATACGAAGTAATGAAAGTGTTGTTAACAGCGCTTTTTACAAGCGTATTGTTTTTCATGGGCAAGGCTCAGGAAAAAATTTGGGTAAAGGGTACAATTGTTTCAGCAAAAGATGGCAGGGAGCTCGTGGGGGCATCTATACGGAACAAGACCTTGCATAATCAGGCTGCAAGTTCATTGCAGGGGAAATTTGATATTCAGGTAGGTAATCATAAAGATTCTTTAATGATCAGTTGTGTCGGTTTCGTGGATAGGACTGTGGCCGCCGGATTTTTTGAGAAGCATAAGGTATTGGCTTTAAATGCTAAGGAGATTTATTTGGAAGAGGCTATTGTCAGCACCGGTTATCAGACATTGAAAGCCAATGAGGTGACAGGGGCTATTGATGTGGTCGATAATAAGATGCTCAGTCAGCAGGTGGGAACTAATATTCTGGATAGGCTCAATAACATGACAACAGCAATTCGTTTCGACAATCAGCCGATACAAAATGCTGACCTGCAGAAACTGAATATCTCTGTTCGAGGTTTGAGTACAATTAACGGAAACCTGGATCCGCTCATTGTGCTTGACGGCTTTATCTATGAGGGGGATATCAGTAATATTGATCCCAATAATATTGAAAGTGTCTCCATACTGAAAGATGCTGCAGCGAGTGCCATATGGGGAGCCCGAGCTGGGAACGGTGTTATCGTCATGACTTCAAAAAAGGGAGCTTTTTCCAAAGAGCAGAAGACAAAAATAACATTGTCAAATACTATAATCCTGAAAGAAAATAGCGATCTGAATAAAATCTATCAACCCCAAAATGCGGATTTTATCGCACTCGAAAAATATCTTTTTGAAAAGGGGTACTACGATTCGGAATTGCTATACCAGCCGTATCTGGCACAGTCGCCAGTGATCGACCTATTGGATCGACGTAAGCGAAATCTTATTTCTCCGGCAGATTCGGCCAGCGGTATAGCTAAACTCTTGGGGCAGAATGGAAGACAAAACTATATGGATGCTTTTTATAATGTGCCATTTGTCAATCAGCACGCGCTGAATATCTCGGGCGGGGGGACACGCAACTCGTATGGGTTTGGTATAGGGTATACGGGGAATAAATCCGAACTGGATGCTTTTGATAGAAAGATCAATATCCAGCTGTCCAATAGTTTCAGACCTACCGACAATTTACAGTTGGACCTCCAGGTGCTGTATACCAATCAGGATAGCAGAAAAGGCAAACCTGAATTCTCATCATTAAGCTATAGCAGTATGCAGGCGCCATATCTTCAGTTTCTAAATGAGGATGGTGGTGAAATCCCATTTGAAAAGGAATATAGGGCCAGTTATCTGAAAGAAAACTATACAAGTGGTTATCTGCCATGGGATTACTATCCACTGTCGGAATACAAATATGCAAAAGACCGACGGCAGAATAATGAATGGTTTTCGAGCCTGAACCTGAAATATAAGGTATTGCCTTACCTAAACCTGAATGTCGGTGGACAGATTCAGCAGCAGCGTACAGAAAATAACGAATTGAATACCTTGGAAAGTTACGAAGCACGTAAGTGGATCAATGAGTTTACCATCATCGGTACGGGTACCACAGCTACAAAATATAACATTCCACTCGGTGGTATAAAACGATACTCCGCTGCTGAGGGCAGGTCTTACACGCTACGTGGTCAAATTGATTTTAACAAATCGATTGGTCGGCATCTGCTGGTCGGTATTCTTGGTGGCGAAGTACGGGAGAACAGATCGAACACAAATTCCTATACGGCCTATGGATACAATGAACTGCCGATGTCAAGCACTTCGGTAGATTTTGTAACTCGCTTTCCAACATTGCCGGATGATGGGATGCGACGGATACCGGGAGCACCGCAATTTTTTAAAAATGTAAATCGATTTGTATCACTTTATACCAATATAAGCGACCGATTTATGGACCGCTATGGCCTATCGATGAGTTTGCGTAAAGACGGCGCTAATATCTTTGGTGCTTCGACCAATGATAAATGGTCGCCGCTCTGGTCCGTAGGCGGATCTTGGGACATTCATAAGGAGGCTTTCTTTAAGCTGGCCCTGTTTGATTATCTAAAATTGAGGACAACCTATGGAACCAGTGGTAACGTCGATCTACGACGGTCGCCGGATCCAATTGCCTATATCGGTTCGGCAACTTATACCAGCTATCCAATGTATCAGATAAGTACCTTGAATGATCCCTTGCTAAAATGGGAAAGAGTAGCAACCACTAACTTTGGTCTTGATTTTTCAGTAAGAAAAGGAAGATTGTCCGGGCGTATTGACTATTATATAAAGAAAGGCAAAGATCTATACGGACTGAGCGAATACGATTACACGGCATGGGGCTTACAGGGTACAGTTGTCAAGAATTTGGCAGGAATGCGGGGGCAAGGTTTTGACATTGACTTAAATTCAAAGAACATAAGCGGAAAGGTCAATTGGGATACGCGAATGATATTAAGCCTGAATAGGAACAAAACAACGCAATATTACAATCTGCAAAACAGTGTCACATCCTTTCTCTCGAGCGGAAATACCATCACACCGATCGTCGGTAAACCACTGAACGCATTAGCTGCTTATAAATGGATGGGGTTGAATGAATTTGGGGAAGGGCAGGGCCTGCTGGATGGTCAGCTAAGTACAAACTATACCGCCATACGCAACCAGGCTAATGCGTCACCAGAAGGAAATGAAAGTATCGTGTATTTTGGATCCTCCAAACCGCAGGTCTTTGGGAATATAATCAATACCTTGGCTTGGAAAACACTGATTTTTTCTTTCAATATCAGTTACAAGGGGGACTATTACGTCAGGCGTCCTGTGACGTCCTATTTTTCATTGTTTGCCAACGGTACGGCCTATCCAGACTTTGATCAACGATGGCAGCAGCCGGGGGATGAACAACATACACAGGTTCCTGGTATGAAATATCCTATAAAATCAATGTCGGATGCATTCTATCAATA
>NZ_DJTD01000047.1:0-22920 GCF_002440385.1 Sphingobacterium sp. UBA6317
TTTCAGAAGGAAAAATGTAAATATTTTAGGGAAAGAACTAGGGAAAGATTAGGAGAAGAAGAAGTAGAAAGAAAGTAGAAGAATTAGTAGAAAGATAGTAGTATCGCCTCGTTTATAGATCTTGAATGCACTTGAGTTGATCGTGTAGTTTAATCACACCTTTCCCTACAACAGCTCATACAACGAAGCGTTGATAAACTGGATCGCCTTAGTTTTCCTCTTACCATAGCGTGCATGGTTATGACCAAAGACATGGTATCTCGGTGATCGCTCCAACACGAACTCACGGATTTCGTCGCTGCACTAGGCATTATTTGCTAAAAACTGCTAATTAGGGATAAGTTTAAATAACTTCAATAGGGGTTGTGTTCGTACCTGCTTCGTATAGCCTTCGGATCAGGACATCTAGGGTTCGATTGTTGACCAGTATCTGACCAGTTTTTCCCTGTACAGAGACTGGACAAGTTCTGCTGGGTGTCTGTACAATATCTATTGATGATCCGAACGTGGTACGAATGTGATATGAGGCAGACTTACCTCCCTCTTCCCGCCACTCACCGAGTTTTCCCGATCGTTGGTCTAAAGCCAATAGGCTAGGGGCCTAATGTGTTGTAGTTTTGAGTCAACAAATAAGAACAACAGAACTAACATTATAAAATAAAGACATTATGAACCATCATGAGTGTATTCAAAGGACACTCATGATAGCTTTATCATCAAATAAAAAACAAATAATTTCGATAAAAAACACTAGTAAAAACATTCGCAGCAGCAGCTTTAATCGCCGTATCAACTTTCGCTATGGCAGCTGAAGGACCCGGAGCAAAAGTAACAAAAACAAACGTTAACCTTTCTACAGCAGATTTCGCTTTAGAGCACTATGTTGCGCTAACTACTGAGGGAGAATCGGCAGGTGTAGAGCAGTTATTCGCTGAAGATTTCAGCCAAAAGATCCAATCTTCCAATGCGCAATCTAACAGCCGTAGTGGAGTGGTCAAACTATTGAAAAAGCAAAAAGGAGAGAAGTTGAACTGTGCAGTAAACACCGATATCCTTGAAGAGTCAGCAGACTATATGGTGGCTAAAGTAATATTGAAATTTGAAAACTTCACTAAAACAGATTTAGTTACCTTGGAGCGTGTGGGCAATGATTGGAAAGTATCCAAATCGATCAATTCGTATAAATAAAATTTTACAACTGGTGGTTTGCCAGTCATAAAAGACAAACCACTAGTGAATCATATGTTTATTAAGGCCACGTCGTGAGATGTGGCTTTTTTTATGGTCTTTTTCGAATTCGGTCATGTTGTGGAGATAACTGTAATAAATACAGCTCAACCAAGAATAATTTAGTAGAAAGAATAGGTCATTTAAGTAGAAGAAATAGCAGATAGATCGGTAATAACAGCTTTTAAATATTTAAAAAACAATTATTACTTGAAAAGTTAGTGGTAAGTTAAGTAGAAGGATGCGTTTTTTAGTAAATAATCTATTTGATTCTTGTCACAAATATTTACAAAAGTTGTGACAAAATACAAGTGTTTTTTGTTGGTTAATATGTTGTTTTGTAAGGTTATATGGTTTGATGTAGTTTACTGATTATAGTTTTTTATTACGCTGAAGGTTTCTGTCTAAATTTAAAGAATACAATTCTGAACAATCGTTTTTGATGGCAAATGATTAAAAATTTTTTCGGTTTTAAAAATATTGATTAATTTAATGTCGCCATATTATAGAATATACCTGCAGGAATTCTATATAATGTAAATGTTATTTAATTACGGCTTCCCGTATCTGTTTGTTCCCTAGAAGTGGGATATTGTGAGAAAAATAAAGATCGGTGCCTCCTCGAAATAATAGTACAAAATTTGATGTTGAATATAATGGAAGCAGGATGCCGACTAAAGATATTATTGCATATATCCTTAGATATTTTGGTGAAAATAATATAGAGACTAGCATCACATTTATACAAGTGGAATAAAGCTAAAAATGATTTATTAAGAGATTTTGGATTAAGTATTATGTTAAAAAAGAAGAGTTTAAAAGAATATCTAAACGATATTGACGTATGGCATACTTGGAGAGATAATTATAAAAATTTCGTACCCAAGTTTGTTGAAGAAGCTAAAAGGGGTTTAGATTGGTCTGAATGGGATAATAACATTTTCTACGAATTTTTTGAAAGATCAAATGGGCAATGTGTATCAAGTTTAAGACAAGGGTATTTTACCTCTGAAGAAAAATTGTCGATTAAAAATAATTGGAATGAATTATCACCAATTTTAAAATTGATTGCAGAATCAGTGGGGTCAGCACCTCATGATGAATATAATAAGCTTAAGAAAATAATTCGAAAATATACTAATCAGGATAGGAGGGCAGCAACTAATAGATTGATAGCATCTATTCAACCACAATTTTTATGTACAATAGTAAATCATAATAATCTAAATACATTAATATCGTATTTGAATGCCAAAGTATTAAATGCTGATTTAAGAATTAAGGATAACTGGTTTGAAAGTAGCAATGAAGTTTTGAACTTTTTCTTAAAAGAGGGAGAGTTCGATGACGCATATGACATGATTACGTATCCTTGGCAGTTATTTGAATATTTTAATGATAGCAACCCTGTAGAAAATAACGATATGAGCGAGAAGAAAGTTAGTGATGAGATTGTTAATCTTTTAAAATTTAAAAAACAGATAATTTTGCAAGGTCCTCCTGGAACAGGTAAAACTAGAGTGGCCAAATTATTGGCTAAAGAATTAATTGGTGGTGATTCTTCAATCGATCTAATTCCAGAAACTATTGATGAAGCGATTATTAAAGAGAAGTGCATCCATGGTACAGAGATTTCCAGTGCACGTGATGGAGTTAAGTATTCTATTCGTGGAATAAATGCTATCGGAGTAGAAGTTATTGCGACCTCTGGTAATCCTTACACACCGAAATATTCAGAAATAATTGATATGTATCAAACTAGAGCTTGGGACAAAGAAGGCAATTTGAGAGGGGGTAATGACTCTTATAGTGCTGCGGTGGCAAAATACATATATAAAATTTTTGAAAAGGATTTCAAACGTAACTTCTTTAAGCAATATAAACTACTTCAATTCCATCCAAGTTATAGCTATGAAGATTTTGTTAGAGGAATCGTTTCCAAACCTAACGAAGCCGGAGATGGAATAATTTATGAAGCGGAAAATAAGAATTTGGCGGAGTTTGCTGAAATAGCGCTAGAAAATTGGAAGCTGGCCAGTAAAGTTACAAATCCCACTGATAGTAAAGTTGAATTGCAAAACTTCGTTTTGATCATAGATGAAATTAACCGTGCTAATCTTTCTTCTGTTTTAGGAGAATTAATATATGCATTAGAATACCGTGGAGAGACAGTGGCCTCTATGTATGCAATAAACGATGATAATAAGTTGATATTACCGCCCAATCTTTACATAATAGGTACAATGAATACTGCAGATAGATCTGTGGGACATATTGACTATGCAATTCGTCGTCGTTTTGCATTCGTCGATATATTACCGAAAGATTTATCTGAAGAAGAAGGGATTATATTTGATACAGAATTGTTTAACCGGGTGTCACAACTCTTTGATACCAACCTATCTTCTGAATTTGAAAAGAAAGAAGTTCAATTAGGCCATTCATATTTCATTGACAAATCCGAAGAGGGAGGTTCTATGTTTATTCGTTTGGAATATGAAATAAAGCCGATCTTATTAGAGTATGTGAAAGATGGCGTATTGGTTGGAGAAGGCATTCAACAAGCTATTCAAGATCTAAAACCCTCTATGTAATGGGCATTCGCTTATCGGAACATAAATCGTACTGGATTCGCCTTGCAGAGACGGAAGAAGATGTTAAATCCTCTTTAGAAGGATTGACTGTCTTGTCGTCTGATTTTATGAACTATGATAGTGTGATATCAAAACGATTTAATAATAGCAGTCATCGTTTTCTCTTTGAAAAGAAAGAAAGTTATTATGAGCTCAAGGCTGATTACTGCATCGGTGTTGATTGGTTAGGTCGTACAAATAGGTCAATTTATGTAGAGCCTAAAATAAATAATTCTAATATCAGTTCATTTATTAAAGCTTTAGAGGACGAGGAAGTCGAAAATGCTGAACAAAATTCTCAAAATAGCATTTTTGAGTTAGATTATCTGAAGATGTTATTGGAGGTCACATCTACTTCGGAGAGTAATTCAGAATTAGAGGCTTTGGTACAGATTGACTGGGATTCAAAACAAATACCTATAGAGCAAAAAGATGATAAGCTGACTCCATTTTTAATAGTTCGTTTTTTACAAATTTTGAAATTGATTGTAAGAAAGGGACTGAAGAAAGGCTATTATAAAGTACAAGAAAATCTAAATAATCGCATTAAAGGAAAGGTTTTGGTTGGGCAACATATTAAGCAAAATATTCTTAAGATTAAGCTTACTTCTACATATTGTGAATATCAAGTATTCGATATCGATCACACTGAAAATCGCTTTTTAAAGAAAGTATTAGATTTTGTTGTTAGTTATGTAGAATCTCACAAGTTATTGTTGAAGGAAAATCTTAAACAAATCCAAGAGACGATTTACTATTGTAGGCCAGCATTCGAATTGGTTTCCAACACTATTAAAGAATCTGATTTAAAGAATATAAAACACAACCCATTCTATAACGATTATAAAGATGGCTTAAAAATAGGTAGCTATATTTTGAAGCGTTTCGCATACAATATTACTAAAACATCGGATCAGAAAGTTTCTACACCTCCGTTTTGGATTGATATGCCTCGGTTATTCGAATTGTATGTACATAGTAAAATGATTGAGCATAATACTCAATGGAAAAAAGAAATACATTTTCAATTCAGTACGTACGGAAATGCTCTCGATATTTTGGTATCGCACCCTGACTATCAGATGGTCATCGATGCAAAGTATAAGTTGAAATATCAAACAGGGCATTTACATCAGGATATTCGGCAGGTAGCAGGGTATGCGCGTTTAAATAGAGTTAGAGAGAAGCTAAAACTTAAGGTTGATGAAGACAGGAATATTGACTGCCTAATAATTTATCCAGATATAATTAATGGAGAAGTAGATTTGTCTCTTAAAAATATATATGAAGCGAAGCAACCTATTGAGGCATATTATAATCTTTATAAGATTGGTGTAAAACTGCCAATTATCAACTAATATTCTCCCACTTTTTAATTAATAATTATTATTATGAAATTTAATAAAACCAATCCAACAATAAAGTACGATAAGTTCTATAATTTGACTAAATCTGTTGAGTTCTTTAAAAGTTTGACTGGAAAAGAATATGGTGTAAAGTCATTAGACGCTAATGAAATGAAGTTTGTGAGAGTTTCAACAGGTGAAAAATGGTCTATGAATTTGAAAGGAGTGCATCAGGCATATCTGGAATTAACTGATTTTAAAACTGTGAATTTCAAACCATATGTGCCACGTACACATTCGCCCGCTTTGGGACTTTTGTTGCACTTAGGACTTTTGAAAAAATAGATTATAAAAGTTTTAACGAATTTATTAAATGATAAAATATAAATTATAATGGATATATCAAAGTCATTTAATCTATATAACGAAGCAAAACAACAGTATAAGCTAATTGTTCCAGAGCGTATAGAAGGAATGATTTTAATTAGCCTTTACGATCAGTTTGGTAACGAGAGTTTCAAAGAAGAACAATTGAATGAGACTGTTGATCGAGTTCATCGAGATCTGGGAGTCAGCACCACTCGAACAGAATACGAGCGAAACAATTCAATTATTTTAAGGCTTCAAGAGTTTTATCTATCGAGAGATGGATCTAGAAAGGAATATCAATTTAAAACTTTTGGAGTACAGTTTTGTAGCAATATAAAGGAGAGGCTTATAAGCATTTACAATCCAGCAAAAATCAGGAGAACATTTGATGGCTTGTTAGTCGACTTGAAGCGCTACTTAAACACAGAAAATCACGATTTTGATCTGTGGTTCGAAGAAAAATTTAGCGTAAGTATACCAGAAATCATTAAACATGTTGAGATATTAGAACAGCAAGTTAGCCAATCTGTCCGAGAGTTCCGGAAAAAGATAAAAGACGAACATGAAGATATTTATGTCTTGATCGAGGAAATTCTTCATAGGCTCGACGAGATTAAGGATCAGGCAAAGGAACTGAAAGAAGCATTTGCAGCCACTTATTATATTGATACTGAGTTAGATGAGTTGATGCTGAGCCGGAATAAAGAATTCGATGGCGCTAATGTAAATAGAGTATTTGAATTCAATGACTTAATAAGGAGAAAGTTAGAGCAGATCAGCATACGCATCGACCACATCAAACCAAAGGTTAGAGAGTTTATTTATGAATTCAACCAAAGGGATTACGATCGGAAAACAGCACTGTTTATAGATTTTTTAATTAAGAGAAGTAGGGTTAAGAAGGACGTCTCTGGAAAAAGAGATGTATGCTTACCATCCAAAATTTCGAATTTTCTTATGGTCGATTTGACTCAGTTGCCGAGATTCTGTATTGTTCCAGATCGAGACATCAGTCCAAAGATTCGGCCGCAAGTTATCAATCGAGAGGTGGATGTTGAACGGCAAAAGAAGCTACTTGAGCGGAATAAGGCTAAACATAGGGAAAGAGAGCGGATTAATTTTTGGATGAATTATGTCAAAGAACAAGTAGCAAAGGAAGGTACTCTAGATTACAGTGAATTATTTTACAAAATATTAAGCGAAGAGCAAAATCATTTGTCAGTACCTGTAAAGGTCACTAGTAAGCTAGTGAGAGAAATTCCTAAGCAGAAGCAATATAAAATTAATATTAATAACGATGTCGTGTCTAATGAAGACTACCCCAATATTAAATTATGGAAATTGAGCATTCACAAAATATAGTCTATGAGTTTTTAGGTGATCGCGAGGTCAAAAACGTATTCTCGAGAATTGATTATGCTTTACGTAGTGGCGTGCATATTCAACGAGAATATCCGAGGCCTGAACGTATGTTTCTATTCATAGAAAAATACTATGATTCATTGGCCGCATATTACAGTGATATGTACCGTTTGACATTGGAAAAATCTGGGGAAGATTATTATAATAAATATTATTATCTTGATTTTGAGAATGAACAAAACCGTTCTGCTATTCCAGGGGATAGCAAGTATAAACGTTATATGGATAGCCAGCACATCATTATCGGAATGCTTTTCTTTAAAATGTACAGGTTAGATGCTAATATTGAGCTTGATAACATCAAAGATTTTATACAGCTTTTGTTTACCGAATATGAGGAAGAGAAAAATGGTCTTTTCCGACTCATCGTTGGAGCCAAGAACGAAAAGACGACCGATTATTTAGAACAAGATGTTATCAAAGAAATCAATAATGCGTTTGGGGAATTCGAAAACCTTGGTTGGCTCGTTTTTCTCGATGATGAAAAGCTGACTTTTAAGGTTCTGCCTTCATTTGAGCGGCTTAGGCAAAAATACGAGCGACAAATACTAACTATCGACGAAATTATAAATGAAATAGAAGATGCAGGCTAGCTTTCCACGAATACATTCACTTTCTACCGTTGGCATTATTTATCATTATAATGCCGACTATCTATTCCATCCGTTTAGAACAGATTTTACTGGCGAAGGTGGTAGCGGTAAGACGATGGTTGCTGATATGATCCAGCTCGTTTTATTAGGATCGACCACTTATCGTTCTGCTACCGAGGGAACTGATAAGAGACCTATTGAAGGTCTGGTTATGCACGCAAAGAATGGAAGGTACGGTGCAGGATACGTAGTGATGAATATTCAGATAGCGCCGTATGAGTATATAGCAATTGGATGTTTTATAGAAAAATCCAGTAAGCAAACTCGCATGTTCATTGCTCAGGCGGGATACGATTGGGACAATAAGCTAGAACCACTTAAAAAACCTGTGTATCATAGGGACTTCATAGTCGAGGATACCATCTTAAGTGTGGAAAAATTAAACGAGACGTTAAAGCATATTCATTTAAAGCCACTAAGCATATCTATTTATCATCAATTACTCTATAAAAACGGAATATTAAACATTGATCTCACACACAAAAAGACATTAGATAGTTACGGCAGTATCTTTCGATCATTTGCTAGAGGAAAAGGGTTAAAAACTGATTCCGACAACCTTAAAGACTTTCTCTTTGGAGATGATGATAAAGTGCATTTGGCATCCTATCAGCAGCAGATTAAGTCCATTAGCGAGGACTATTCTGAACATGAGCGCTACCAGAACGAGATCCAAGATATTAGGAAGAAAGAGGCACATATCAAAAATCTTGTAAAGCTCGAATCGGATTATAAAGACATAGAACAAAAGTACAGAAGAGATAAAGCTTATTTCTGGCATCATCAAGCTATTTATACTCGCAAAAAATACCAAGCTGCATTGAAAGACTATGAAAAATTCGCTATCGGATTACAAAGTGTAAAGATGCAAGGGGCTAAATTATATTTAGAAGAACTCCAAATAAAAGTTGATCAATATCGTGAGTGGAAAAATCGACTTATTGATCTTACAGAGAAAAAAGAAGTATTTACGGGGCAAAAACAAGATTTACAGAATAAGATAATAGATCTTCATTGGCAACTGAGGAAAATTGACGATGTTGATATTTTAATCCAAGAATGTGGAGGGGAAGATGAGCTTAAGCGAAAAGTGACGTTCGAACGTAAATTTTCTTCGGAGAAAGATCTATTGTTTGAGTTTTTAAACTACCTTAAAGATCAAGATATCAGTAGTGTTTTTGAAAAAAGCCTTTGGAGTGTTGATTATGAAAGAGCAAAAAAAGAATACATAGAAAAACGCACTCAACTCATAAAGAAAATAAATGAGTATGAAGGTCTCTCCAGATTTTCTAATATAGAAGATAGTAACTCTTTAGCATCATGGGCTATTGAACATATTAATCGTCCATTGACTCATGAAGAAGAAAGTATTTTGATTCATTTCCAGCTATTTCCAAGACAAAAGCCCATGAATTTCGAGGAAAAAGATCGCTATTTGCCAAATCCAAGGCAGTTGTTTAATAATCCAGATATTAAGGATAAACTTGAAGGCAAAGGCTTTTGGCTCAATCTTGATGGCGTATACGAATATATCAAATATGTACAGAATCAGTATCTAAATACTGATCCAGATACTATTCGCAACCGTTTAGCGGCCTTAAATAAATCGCTAGCCCATGATTTGAGCGATCTACAAATACAATTAGAGCAGATACAATTGTTGGATGCCAAGCTTCACGATTTTAATCAGTTACGAACAGTCTTACCAATATATATAGACCGTACGTATTACAATAGGGATGTAGATAAACGATTCATTATCTCTCAGGTAGAATTGGACAATTTGCTATCCTTGAAAGCAAATATAGCAGTATTATTACAAGAAAAAGAGCGATACGAAAAAGAGAATGAGGAGCTTATTCGATCAGATAATTCGGTTTTTATAGAGCAGATAAAAAGCGATATCTCAAACTGTGAAAAATACTTTAAAGATAATGACGTCAAGCTCACTACGCTTGATGAAGAAACCGCTAAAGCTAAGCTAGATTTGACAATAAACGAGAGTGAACTTGATTCGCTTTTAAATTCCTTATCCATTGTTAGTTTTAAGGAAGGTGAGAAGATGGCACAACAAGCGATTAGAGAGCTGCATAGTCATCAATTATGTAACAAGACTTTAGTACAAAAAGCTGATGAATTTAATATATTAAAAGCTGATTTAGAGAAAAGCAAAACTAGCACAGAGAAAAGTGAAGAAAAAATAAAGGAAGCAGCATTGGAATACTTCAAATTTTTCGGTGAGCCATTTCAGCCAGATAGTCAAATTGAATGCCCTACGGATCCGGAGGAAGGAGGAAGCTTGAGTCTGAAGGAAAGTTGGCAAACTGCTAAAATTTCATTCGAACAAAACTATAAGACAGTCGTATCAGGGATGGAAGATAATGCGAAGTTATTGGATGGCTACCATGTCGGTCAGCTGGCATATCAATTGCTGCCATCAGTATTCAAGAATGCTAGGGCAATAGCGAGTCAGTCCGTTGAAGTCCTATTGGCAGATAAGCTAGCAAGTCTAGAACAGGCTATTAGAGAAATAGGCTCGAGGAAATTAGAGATTTTAAAGAAAGTTTTTTCAGAAGTTCAGAAAACGTATCGTGATTACATCGTGAAGGTTATAGATATCGATAAATATTTCAATGGGTCTACCAAGAGGATAACAGGAGGAAGTAGGGCTTCACTAGTGCACGAGATTTCTACCGATTATCCAGCCGATTGGCTAAATGTTTTTACCAAAATTCTTAATAACGAATTGAGCTTTACAGGAATGTTTGAAGAATTAGCAAGGGAATCGGATATTAACAAGATAATGATAAAGGCCTTTACGGATTCAGGTGGTTTGAGTGGTGCTAAAATTGAGGATTTGCTCAATCCCAAGTCATATTTCAATTTGGAATTTAAACTGAAGTTGGATACAGGCGAGAGCAATTCAGGTAGCAATAGCCAAGCATACTCTGGGTATGCGCTTCTTGGCTTAGCGAGACTGGCACTCATCGGTAATAACAAATTACCAGGTATTAAAATTATGCCCATAGATGAGGCACAGGGATTGGGCAGCAATTACGAAATGTTACGCGAAGTTGCATTAGAGGAAGGCTATCAAATTCTTTCTATGTCTATTGAGTCTGCTGGCGAACTTAGAGATGGTGAGCAATATATTTATATGTTGAGCGAGAATAAATTGCACGACGAGGAGAGTCATGTACCTGCTATGGCTGTCTTTAACGATCGAGACGTATTGACAGACATTAGTGATTTTATTAAAAACTTACATGCGGATACATAACAACCTAAACTGGAGTGTGCTCAAGGCGCTATATGATATATTTAGCAAAGGGAAGAGTTCTGCAAAGATTCAAAATGATAAGTACGTGCACTACCTCATCTATGATACTGGTATTCTTAGCGTCAAGTTGGGAAGTGATAAAGTCCTTTTATCTAGCTATCAATTTGAAGATTTTTTTGAGCTGAATTATTTAGAACGTTACACCGTTTATATTTCATTTCTAGAAGGAGTTGGTTTAGAAAAAGATGCACGTCAGAGTTACAATGAAGAGGATATCAAGACGTTGATGCTTATTCATAAAAACAAAGTAGAAATTAAGGGCAAATTAACCACACAAAAAAACTTTTCTAAAGAGTTTTTTAGACGTCAAGGATCAAAATACGTAGAAAATAAACAAAGCTTAAGACGAGCTATTCTGCATATTCTAGAAGTATCAGAATTTCCTAGTGAAGACCAGAAGGTCAATAATTGGAGATTTGTAGTCGATTGTAAAGAACCAAGAGCTATCATACTTTGTGAAAATTTGAATTTTCTTAAAATGCCTTGGATTGCTCAAAAGCTTCAAGTCAAGCTTTGGTATGTTGGGGGGAATAATATAAAAATCATCGATCAGATTGATCGAAGCGAATTCAAATACCCTATTTTTTATTCTGGAGATTGGGACTACGCAGGTATATCTATTTATTTACGAATTAAGAAAAAACTAATTGCAGATGACGTACATATTGCACTCCTTTATCCAAATAACACAAAAGATAGACTACCTGTAGATTCTCCTCATCATTATAGTAAATGGGATTTTTCTAGAGAGTTTTCAGGTTTAGATAAGTCCTCTCTTACGGAAGAGGCTGTAATATTAATCAACGAGCTCATCTATAAAAATGAATGGATAGAAGAGGAGTACAACGATTTAGAAATAATGATGAGAGGTGTATAGTGCTTTGCGGCTTTTAAAGTATCATTATTTGGAATAAATCCCGCTCAATAATAAAAAATTATAAATTTTCACACCAATAAAGGCCGCGCACCTACAAATAAATTAGAGTAATTAGTCAATAAGGCTGACGTTTTCTCTAAATAATTTCAATCATATACATTATTTTACTTCAAAACAATCCTTTCCATTCCAGCATCATACCGATATTTCACAATTTCACCGGAAACAAACAAATCTACAGCCTCCTCGATCACATCCAGCGGAGCCACAAACCATTCCCTAGGCCGAGTTCTCACGCCATTCTTATCCGACACCTCTAAATCCAAACACACCTCCGCAAAAAACGTATGAATCAGCTGTTCGAACTTATAGGAATCAAGATTATAACAAGTTACTTTCGAAATCAAATGGACATCAGCCATCAGATACGTGGCCTCATCTTTGGCATTTTTAATACGATCCTCAACACTATTACGTGCGACACCAATCTTGTATAGATTCTTAACTCCTCGAATTACCGGATCTGTAGACTTAGAGCGAAGCACATAAATAAAACCAGACTCCTGGTCACTCTCGTTCACCAAATTAGCATTCTTCAGCAAAGTCACATTATTAGACTTACTAGAGTGCGATATAGTCGAGCCCTCTTCATAAAGCATTTTCTCTACCGATCGCAAATACATATTAGACTCCGTGCCATTCTCAAAAATACAACGTGTACGTCCGTCAAACCTTACACGAGTTCCATCCTCTTTATAATGATCAGCGCGGGTCACCTCAATAATTTCCAACAAGAAAATAACACCTTTGTGAATGTAGAACGTGCCTGCTTGAAGAGTGCCTGCTTTGAACCCTATATACTTACGATCACCTGATTCCAATTCGGTATGCACCGCCTTAAATAATGGCTCGTATCGATCAAAATCCTTACAACGTTTCCTTCGAGCTACAAAATCCGTTTTCTCCCGTTCTTTATCCAGTTGCGGCAGATTCGAAGTGTCAAATATCTGCAGCTGTTCCTCATCAACACTACCCAACAGATTAAACGGATCAGCATTCAGCAAGTCATCAAAAGATGTGACCTCAATATTAGCAAAATCAAACTCCTCTGCGGCGGTATCCGCGACATCTTCAGTAACAAACTCCGTGTCCAGTATCTCCTGTACGGGCAATAAACCATACGAATCAAAAGCACTCAAAACCGAAACTTTTGCAGGATCTTCAATCAAACCATCTAGACGAGCCACTAACATTCGCTCTTTAAAACCATTTTCTCGTTTTGGAGCTCTTCCATGCTCCGCCACAAAATCATTAATCTCTTGAAACGATTGAACCAAGCGCTCCTCTTCAGTAACCCGACGAGCAGTAGGCTTTACCTCCAACAAGTTAAACTCATCATCGGCAAAAATATCATCAAAACTTAAATAAACTTTCTTATGCATTCTGATTCACAGATTTCCGTTTTTTATCACGTATATACAACAGCACCTCCGCATACCGTTGCTCCTTCAGGTCTGCAGAATGTACATTTGGCTCACGGCCCTGTTCTTTCACAAAAGCCAAGATAGAAGGCCAGGTGAGCAAAGCCTCTTCCTCGGTAATCTTAATTTTCGATGCAAGCAAAACATCCTGAATAGCTTTCAATACAGGAACAGTAACCGATTTAGACATTATTTCAAAAGCACGCTGGAACGGATTGATCGTATCGATCAAGTCAATTGAAATATCCTCAATATTAATAAATTGATTCGCCATCGTGATAAACTTTTGGTCACCAACCTCCGAGATACTTCCCGTTTTCACCGCCGAATCCGTAACCACATATTGACGTACAGCTTCCAGTTCATCATCCGCTAAATCTGGATAGCGCTTCTTGATCACTTTTGGAATTAACAATTTGTTGATCACCTCAGCATCTATAGTACTCGACAAGGCTTTCGTAATATCCTTATCTTGCAATATTGCAGCCTTCAGGTCATTGATATCCTCCTCAACTATATCCTTCACCCGTTTTGATATAATACCTTTAAATCCCTTTATTTTGATCGTACCAGGTTCCTCTAATTCATTCTCGTCCCGCTTCGGTTTGAAGTTGAAATTCGGGGCCAGCACCTGTTCCATCAAGAGCGAAGCTGTAATAGCCTTTAACATATTATTCACAGCGATCACTACATCATCATTCTTAGCATCCGGCATGGCCAATAGATTTGTAAACTGCGCATGACTCTTGTTTGCACTGTCACGTGTGGCTCTACCAATGATCTGTACAATCTCAGTCAGCGAACCTCTATATCCAACTGTCAAAGCATGCTCACAATAAGGCCAATCAAATCCTTCCTTCGCCATTCCTAACGCAATAATCAGATCTATATCATCTTCTGATTGGATATTTCGTAGAAAATCTAACGTTTTATCTCTCCGGATTTTATCATCATCATCTACTAGGTCTGCAACTTTCAATAATTTACCATCCTTACTTCTTCGGACAGATATAATGCCTGTGTCTGGATTCACAGCTTCTATATCACCGATCATATCCAGTATACGATCCACCTCTTCATACTTGTCCTTCGTAGATTCACCTGAGTTCACATTCGGAATATGTAAAATAGTCTTTTTATCCGTATTTAATACTTCATTTATGGCGGTATAATACTTACCTTGATAGAAATGATAACCAATCCCCAAAGACTTCAGGTGCTTATAACCATTGAGTTGCTGGTAATAATTATATGTCACCTTGGTAAACTTCGCCTCATCCTCAGGAGTTAATACCGGTATTGAATCTCCTCGAAAGTAAGATCCCGTCATCGCGACAAGATGCACAGACGAATTACCTATAAGATTGCGCAGGACCGATCCCAAAATATTATTCCCATCTGCAGACACATGATGAAACTCATCGATAGCCAGCAGGCAGCCATTAAAGTCTGAATCTTCCAATGCTTCGTAAGAAGTTCGTAATGTTGCATGCGTACAGATCAGAATCTGCTCATCACTACGCATGAAGTTCACAAAAGTATCGACTTTAGATCTGCTTCCATCTAAGCCAGGAGTACATAAATTATAAAGCTCATTTGGTTCCCAATTCGCAAAAAAACCATGACTCATCAAATCAGTACGAGCAAACGAACTACCAATAGAACGTTCCGGTACCGCTACTATAACTTTCTTGATGCCCTGGTTCACCAACTTATCTAGGGCGATAAACATCAATGCACGTGATTTTCCCGACGCGGGTGGCGCCTTAATCAATAACAGTTGATTATTACGAGCCTGAAATGCCTTTTGTTGCATTTCCCGCATCCCCATAGTATCCGATATCGTAGATGATTCTGTTTGTCCGTATGTTACCTGAATAATATTTTCCATTTTTTATAATTGGCTTTATATCCACAGAAGGTCATGAATGCCCCTCTGTGAATCAAACGTGCTAAAGCAACGCATTAAATATCTTTAATTTCAACGATTCCGAATAATCACTTTCATAAACTATCGAATCGATTATTTCGTGTAATAAATCCCTGTCGATTTTATTATCTGCCACATGAACAGCTATATTCTCCATTTGAACCATAAACTGCCCGACTTTATAATCCAACCCATTTATCTCCAAAAAATAAGCCGTCAGTGCTATAGAAGCTCTTTTATTACCATCCTGAAAACAATGATTCTTATTGATAGAGTAGAACAGATGACAAGCCTTATCAATAAAGCTTTCATAATAAAAATCATTCTGTAAATGCTCCAAAGTACTGGCCAGTAATCCTTCATTTATAATTCCATGGAGTCCGCCCGATTTATCAATGATATCATCGTGTACACGGATAGCATGTGCCACATCAAAATATTGCGTACCCATCCGCTATCGATCTTTTAGACGTTTGAAAACCTCAATATTTTCATCAATCTGTTCCTGAAGGCTTTTACTCTGTTCCCCCAAAAACGTTTGATAATCATTAGGTGAAATACTATCGATATAGCTTTCCAGCTTTTTATGTACCACGTCACGGAATCCATAATCTCGCGATGCCATCTTCACGCGGGCATCTTCCAATTGAGGTTCCCAATGGCGGCGGTTTACAAATCGATGGATCAAGGCATCTAGTTCAATAGGTTCCAACTGTCTACCAAGACGATCAAATTCCTCCTTCATCTCATCTGCTATACCGATCTCAAATGAGGCGATAAGCTTCAAAACCTCTGCATACATCGTCTCTCGTGCGTTATCCTTTTCATCAAGCTGTAGCAGCTCTTTATACTCGCTAGCCTTTTCCTTGAAAATAGACTGATAGATTGTATCCGTATAAAGTTTGTACTTTGCATTACCCATATTCAGATAACGGCTTAGTGCACTCGTGAACTCTTTACGGTATTTCGGTTCTTTGACAATCGCCAAGAGATATTCATCATCTCGTTGGTTGATGTATTTAACAGATCCACCCAATTTTTGATTCACGAGGTCCAATACCACATCGAGGATAGCGCTTCGGATGGACCTCGCTCGCTCACTATCCACAAGGATCATAGCTAAATTCAGAAAAGCACGAAAATTAAACAAAGATAGCTTATTTACCTTGCTTAACTTCTGTCTATCAGTTAGTTCTTTTCTGATAGGGACATCGATGTCCCTATCAGAAGACAATTCGACCTCACTGTAGATCAGGTGTCCAAACAATTCTTTGAACTCCTTCAACTTTATTCCGCGCAATACACAATAGCCATTATGTTCTAATTCTTGCAAATGGTTCTCTACATAACGTTTAATAGTCCGATCAGAAACATCAAAAAATTCTGCCAATTGTGCAGTAGTAAACCGATACTGCCCATCGTAGAGCATACCCGTGATACCCAAAAACTCCTGAATACTATCCAGCGCCTCCGGATTGTTCAATATATTCTGCCTATCTACAGGCGATGTAGTCAAGTCTGCTGCCATATATCTTATTTCATTTTTTCTGTCGCAATCATTTTCTCATACAATTTAAACAAATGCTCTAACCTTTCCTCATCGGAATCAAACGGTTTCGCACGATAGCAAGACTCGACAGCAAGGTCATTCAGCCGATGAGCCTCACGCAAATCATCTGGCATCTTATCTGGATCATACAGCTGCGCCAATGTCTTTTCTGGATATCGCTCTCTAGTTTCCAAAATCTTATACGTACATTCCTCTAGCTCTTTTTCTTTTTCTTTACTGATTTTAGGAAATGGGAAGGTGTTATAGCAAATAACGGACGAATATCTGTAATCATTTTTCAAACGACCTGCAACTTGTCTAACCCATGTCATATGCATCAATGATGTACATATAGAAAAAACATGAAATGGCGGGTCATAAACTGCAAATGCAAGATTATTAATAATGATTTTTTTGTCTATAACACCAATTGGAATATATTTCCTTCTTTCAGAGGATGTTCCTGGAAACACTAAAGTCATTTTATTAGCTTCTCTCATTTCCCTAAACCTATGTGGAACAGCCGCCAATTTTCTAACACCTGGGTCTATCGATTCTAATCTTGTTCTTTTATTAAGCTCAATCTTATCTTTAATAAAAGGTACAGAAAGGGCCTCCTCAAGTATGTTTTCTGTAATCCACAAACAATATCTAGGTATTTTATTGATATACTCTTTAGAACCCACAATCTGTCTAAAAAATTTCTTTAATAAAGGTGTTTTAGAAACAATAGCAGTGTATTCCGAAAAGTCAAAATGAATAACCCCCCTGTCATAAGGCATGTTCCCAAGAACCATATCTGGCAAGTTTGAAATAGGGGTAGAACGTTTGTGAACTAATACTTTATTTCCCTCTTCAAGATAGGAATTGATATACGATACACTTTTTCTTACTTCTTCAGTAAATAAAAATTTAGCTTTAGAATCCAAATTTCTTACCCCTACAATTATACAGAATACTGCAGCTTTACCTTTAGCGTTATTAACCCACTTAAAAGATTGATGACCAAAAAATATTTCTTGATTAAGTTTAAAAATTGATTTCCAAAGAAGGGTAGCTTGCTCTCCTTGACAGATTGAGTTAGTTGAAACTAGTGCATATTTAGATTGGGAATTTTTAATAAACTCTGAAGCCTTAAAAAACCATAATGATATGTAATCCAATTTAGTTGAACTCCCTAAATAATTTACTAAGTCGTCCTTTTGAGTCTTCGTTTGCTGAGAAAACCCTTTATATGGCGGATTCCCCAACACATAAATCTCATCATCCTCCTCTTTCGGGCAAACTTCATCCCAATCGACACGGCAAGCATTCGCATGAACTATCTTTCCTGATTCTTTAAGAGGCAATGCAGGCCTAGAATGACCAAACTCTTTTCGGAAAGCCTGATTCATCTGGTGCTCCGCCAACCACAATGACAACCTCGCAATCTCATGTGCAAAGTCATCGATCTCAATCCCGAAGAAATTGTTTAAACTGATCAACGAATTAAAAGATACAAAATCCAGGGTTCCAGACCCTTTATTTCCCCTCAAAGCAGCGAGGTTATTAAATATTTGAATTTCTAATTCGCGAAGCTTTTTATATGCGATAATTAAAAAGTTACCAGAACCACAAGCAGGATCAAATATCTTGATATTGGCTATCCGCTGTATCAAAGCATTCAATTGCTTCACATTTCCCTTAGCCTTTTGATACTCTTCTTCCAGCTCATCCAAAAACAAAGGACTAATAACCTTCATAATATTAGGAACCGAAGTATAATGCATTCCCAATCCACCCCGTTTATCCGTCGTCACCACAGCCTGAATCATAGATCCGAAAATGTCTGGATTGATAGCCGACCAATCCAATTGACCACACTCTAAGATCAGATTGCGTGATTTTACAGTAATTACGGGGATAGGATACACCTCACGAAAAAGTCCACCATTCACATAATGAAACTTATGCAAGTACTTCTTCTCATCAATACGATCAGGATAATCAGTATTCAAAATCAAGAAAAGGTCCTGTAGATACTCTTGGGTATCACTCGCGTCTGCTTTAGTATTACTCATAATAGCCGCAGTAAATAGCTTATCATCAAAAATACCCGTATCCTCTGCAAAGTAGCAGAATAATAGTCGCGACAAGAACACATTCAGTTGATGGATCTCTCTATCCGTAGAAAACTGGTTGTCTAGGTTAATCTGATCATAAAGCTTTGCCATCTTCTCAGCAGCCTTAACATCAGCAGGATTTTCAGACAGATATTGCGCCTTCTCAATACCCGCAAAAGGCAAGAAAAAGTCAAAGTGCTTATCCAAATCAGCAACCTCACAATCCAGAGTATCATCAATCTGCAAATCCACAGCCAACAACCTCACCAAATCCGTCACTATCACAAAACGAGGCTGAGATTTTTTCAGCCCTATATCAGAGCGCAGTTCTTGAATCTGTTCCAGAAGATTAGTCCCAGTTGCAATCTGCCTATAAAGAAGTTTTTTCTTCCAAACAAGCTCACCCTCAACCTCACCAAGATTTATCTTCCCGGATTGAAGGCGCGTAATAGTAGCCTTCGGAATACCAAACGCCAACAAAAAATCATATATAAAAGTATTGGAATCAACAGAAGCAAGCAGCTTCTTCATATTATCCTCTATCTGGGCAATAGTCATATTTTATAACAACAAGGTTAATGCTCAAATATAATAATAAAAACATCTAGACAGAAGCCTGTAGTGAGACATTTTAATACGTCATTATTTAACCCAGTAGAGAAACTTATTAACATACAGAAAGACTGCCTTTTAATTCAATATCTCAGTAAAGATTTCTGAATAGAAAAGTTTTAAAATAATATTTTTTTGTCCAAATGCCAAAATCAAGTATTGCACTTTAATTTCAGGGGCAATCACTCATTTGAATGGTCAATATATTCCGGGGAATGCATAGAAATTTTTCGATAGTATTTAACTAAAATAGCATTTTAGTTTTGTTTCAGTCATTTCAATGATAGTTGTATAAATTGAACCTAGAAAAGACGTTATGTCCGGAGTTATTTTAGATGCTTTTGTAACCTCGCAATAAAATCCTAAAATAGTGAATATTTAGATTTGTTGACTCTAGTAAATTCATTATAATTGGTACTAATTAGTTCATGAGAATCTCTTAACTCCTTTTAGAAAATATATTCGGTTTTTTATTTTATTATTATTTGGATTATCAGTCCTTAGGCTAATTTATTCCAAATCTGGTAACCCTCTGGTGAAGGTATTGATGTCTATCTATTAGATTGTCATATGTAATTAAGTTTACTCGTTTGTTTCCGTAAACTAATCCTTTACTGATAAGATCCAAATTTTCCTTTCGGTCTTCTTCTCTTCCCATTAAAAGACTTAAGTTAAAATCATGTGAAAACGTACTAATACCTTCTTGTTGTAAGCGTTTTGACATTTCTTCATAATTCTCTGTTGATGAGAAATAATTATTGTACTTAATACCAACTTGATCGAAGTATTTTTGTGAACTTTTTAAAATCCTGGGTACTCCAGTCTTTGTGATGAATCTTTCATTTGGTAGCTTTACTTCATATATCTCATTCTTTTTTAAGCTATATTCATATATGAAATTTATGAAATCACTTTCGACATATTTTTTTCCTTGTTTTGTGTAAAACTGTTTTTCATAGATTGATTTATAGTAATCCTCACCTTTGAGAATATGATTGTTTTGTTTGAGAATATCATGTATACCCTTCTCATTTCTCAAAGTAGGATTTCTTTCGTAAAGTTTCATTAATTTAAGTATTTCATCTCCAGCGCTTGCTAGAATTTTTTCGTCATTATTTGCCCAAATATAATCTAACCTGTTGATATTTAGTTGAAATGATGTTGATAATACACGTAACTTGAATGACCTAGAGTTCAAAATTCTGGGGTCAAGTTTATATTTATTTGTATGATCTATATCCAAATGGTCAAGATCGGATTTCAGTAAATCCAACCAATTGTCTAAACCACTGGATAAACTATTATTGTAAATACCAATTCTTTCAAAATTATCTGGTTTAAAAATTATTCCATCATAGTATTTCATTTCATCAAGTGGTTCGCGACCAAAGCCAAAGAGCTGTTCATAATTTTGGTTAATTAAGCTTGAATTGTTCATAACAAAAAATGGGAGTGACGCGAATTGAAAATTTCTAGTAGAGTATGTTTTTTGGGAATGCCTTAACCATTCAGCTAATTCATTCACTTTTGATTTAAAATCGCGTGCTGAATAATCTGCGATAATAAAATCGATATGCTTTTGATGCTCAATAACGGTATTGGTCAAAAAGTCTTTAGCACTCTCGACATCATAACGAATAATCACATCTTGTTTATTTTCTATATAAACCCCTTCAAACATTTTGAAGTAAGATGGGGACAGATTTGTATTTTCAGAAATTAATAAGATTTTCATGATAGTCGTGAATTTGTTAATAAATTCGGAAGTGTCAGTTAATCAGTTTTTAAGGTATTTTTCTATGATTAACTTGTAAAGTTCCAGAGTGCTTGTATGGAGACTTCATCATTGGCCGCTCTGTGAAATGTTAGCATAGGAATACTTTTGAGGGGGCAAATGCAAGTTGGATTGCTATCGTTTATTCCTCCACCATAAAATGGAGCAATAATTGCAATCTTCTTGCGCTCTATAAACGTTAAAGTCTATAGTCTTTGATAACCCGAAGATCACTCTTTGATTGCAAGGTAAAATATCTCAAGAAACAATATAACTTCCACAAATTGATATAGAAACACTGCTAAGTAAAAGCTATTGATGATATTTAGAGCTGAAAGTTCACAAAATAAGGGCATTGCTATATTGCTTTCGTTTTTAATAGAAAGATAACCAATTGACATAAAGACCAAGATAATTGATGCCACGACTCCCTTTTTGTTCGCTTGTATCAAATCTCCAAACCTCCCAGCATGTTTAATAGCTGAGATTGCTTTTGTTTGGGTTTGTAATAAAATTGCTAGTACAGTCAATAAAAAGCCGAAACTAATAGATGAATAGTCAACAGCTTTATCAACAAGCTTTTCCATATTAATTTCAGAGCTCCATTTAAAGCGTAAGTCCATAAAAAGCAACAACAGCGACACTGCTATAGATAGAAATTGTTCTTTAAGTTTGTCTATCGTCATCTAAAAAGTATTTTTTAAGATCTCTAATTTTACGATTATAAGCCTCTGTAATTTCGACTTTTCTTTCATGTGGTCTAATGTCCGTCATGTTTCTATCCTCTGTATAAGAAATATAGTCAATCATTTTGTCTCTAATCAAATCTATTTCAGTGACATTTTCTGTATCCTCATCATATCCCTTTACTTTGATATGTTGGAAATGTTCCAGTGCTAATTCACTTTTTTCTTTCAAATAGTTAAGTATCTGATCTACCTTTCCCGTATGAAGAGAGTTCTTCTTTCTACCCTCCATCCTATATGTGACATCTATAACTTCCGCACCAACATCTGCGCCATTTTTTGCAAGTTGCTTTAAAGACGACTGTTCATTCTTAATTTTTTTTACCAGTCCAGCGGGGTTTGCAAATTGTAGATGCAACATTCTTTTATTCCCCATTCTCAGCATTTTTTCCATTGCATCAACATTCATCACCATTGAAAATCTGATGGTGTATTTGGGTAAATCGCTATCTTTAGTAAGCTTATAGAAGAAGTCATCTAATTGGCCTATAAATGTTCCGTTTTTTGTGACTTCATATATAAACACTTTAGTTGTCTTGTCATACAAAAAAACATTCCCATATAACAAACCTTCTGGAGTATCCAATCCGAGAGAGTTTCTTTCCTTCGTAACAGTATTATATTTAGGTGGTGTTGCTCCCATTTGGGTAGTCTCAATAATCCCAACAATATAGTCTCCTTTGTCTTCCAAATAGGACATCTGTATTCGCTTAGCAAAACCATGAACTGTTTTGTCATGGAATTCGGTATTCATAAGAATATCCTCAAATTGCGGAGCGGGGATATCGCCTCTTGTCTTAATAATTACTTGGAATACTTCTACTTTTTTCTTGCTCATTGCATATTCCGGTGATGTTGA
>NZ_DJTD01000032.1:0-25226 GCF_002440385.1 Sphingobacterium sp. UBA6317
ATAGGCCAGTTGAGTTTTAGAGCTTTGACTTTAAACGGCTCAATGTCTCCTGTGAAATATTCAGATAGGAAGCAACTATTCTATTGGATAGCCTTCTGACAACCATTGGATTTTCATCCAACAATAAACGATATTTTTCAAGGGCATCTTGCATTAAAAATGACATCAGACGCTTTGTATTTGTTACATAGGCAATTTCCAAATAGAGACGGTAGAACTTCTCCCACTGTGGAATAAGGTCCAACAAATGATAAAAATCCTTATGACTTATATAGTAGATTTCAGTAGGTTCCAAAGCCTGAATGAATTCTTCGGACTCTTCTCCTGTAATAAAACTGACTAATGCGGTTGCAAACTGATTCTCAAAGGCAAAGTAGCGTGTTGCTTCTTGTCCAGACTCATTAATAAAAAAAATACGTAAACACCCCTTGGTCACGAAAAATGAGCGTTGGCTTATTTCACCATTGGCCAACAAAAACTCATTTTTCTTTAGCTTTAAAGGCTTAAAATATGAGCGTATTAGATGTAATTCATCTTCTGTTACCGTAATTTTACTCGTGATATAGGATATCAATAGCTCATCCATTTTAATTGCTGTTCTAAATTAATTTCCAGCAAAACTAATAAAATTGGATTAACAGTAACTAATTCAAGAACTAGATCGGCTCATTTAAATTCATAAGTTCACTTTCTGCATGCCCCACTCTCCAGTATGCGCAGGCATATAGGTCTTGTGAAGTTCTCCCTTTTTCCTCCCGAAAGTAATGACGTAATTCTTTCACAATGGCATACTCCGCAGCAATAAAGATATAACTCGTTTGATCATCCGCCCTAAAGTCGGCTTTCTTAACATATTCAGCGAGATTACTCCCTTGTTCTGGTGTCTGATTATAACACCATTGTATGAGTGCACTGCAGGCTGAGGACAATACAAGCTCGTCTTCTTTTGCCGGAATCTCAATAATTACTTTTGCTCTAGCCGTCGCTGGAAGCTCTTCTAATATTGCAGCAATAACCGGTAAAGCTGTTGTGTCTCCAACCAGCAGGTAACAGTCTACCTGGGGAACCAATTTTCTTTTGCTCTCCTTCATGCCAATTTCCAATTGATCGCCCTTTTCCGCCTTGATTGCCCAAGCAGATGCAGGACCGCTATCACCATGAACAACAAAATCGATATGCAATTCTCTGTTAGAAAGATCTATTTTACGATTGGTGTAAGTTCTGACGACTACTTCTTGCGCATTGTGCTGCAACGGAACGAAAAGCTTGTTATTTGAACCCGAACTGACTTCGGCCAATAACCCGAGCTGCTCATCGGTTAAATCAAATATTACCCGGATAAGATGTGGTGTAAGGTACTCTTTTCGGCCAACGCGGAATAACGATCTTATTTTTTTAGTGTTTGTCTGATTCATATACTGTTTTTCGATGATTACTATTTAGCTTTCTATAGGTAACAATATCCTCAATAGATAATACGGTAAGATTATGTTTCAGTCCGAATGCTGAGACCTCATTCAAACGCGCCATTGTCCCATCCTCATTCATCAATTCACATAAGACAGCCATCGGTTCTAAACCCGCCATAAACATCAAATCGATACTGCCTTCTGTATGACCATCGCGACCCAATACTCCGTTCGCGTGCGCCCGCAAGGGAAAGATATGACCTGGGCGAACAAGGTCACCCGGTTTGACATCCTGCGCACAGGCCGCTCTTATTGTGGCAATTCGATCGGAAGCCGAGAGCCCCGTAGTTGCCCCTATCTTTGCATCGATAGATACTGTAAATGGCGTTTGGTAAGGACTTGAATTAGCTGACACCATATAAGGTAAGTCTAATTCATTCGCTTTCTCATGGGTGAGACAAAGACAGACAACACCACTACAATACCGGATCATTTGTACCATATCCGGTATGCTCATGTTTTGGGCAGAGAAAATAAGATCCCCCTCATTCTCTCGATCTTCATTATCGATAAGAAGAACCCCTTTACCGGCCTGTAAATCCTTTAATGCCTTTTCTACTCTTGCTATGGGATCATCCCCAAACATTGTTAACAAATTTTTCATATCATTCTATATTATCCTGCCTCTTTCCGAATAACTGAGGCTGGCTTATTTGATGACAAAGATCTATCCATGAAAAACAATAAACATTGACTTAAGTCAAAAACAGCAAACACCTACAATTTCATTTCTTGATAAATATTTGCTGTCCATAAATCAAGTTCAAATTCCTTTTTCCTAACATCTTCCAAGGGATAAATCCCCTTTTGATAGCTTCTCACAAGTTCTTTTCGCTGCACTTGAATCATAGATAGTTCGATGTCAAAATAGCATGCTCGCCACTCATCCCTACAGATAATGTCTTTGATAGATCTCTTCATGTCGTTAGGTTCTTCCCTTTGATTTTGCAACTTTACTTGCATCTTTTGTACGACTTCTTGCACTAATGGTCTGTCGATTTCCAGACTTTCCAAATAGCTTAACGAACGCTCAATCAATAAATCGTTTAGTTCTTTCCCCTTATCCTGTTTGTTCGGCTTGGGAGTAATACGCTTAATAAGTTGAGGCAAACTAATTCCTTGAATAACTAACGTGAAAATAATGACAACAAAGGAAAGAAAGAGAACGGTATTTCGCTGTGCAATGAGCGAACCATTGTTTGCATATAAAGGCAATGCAAATGCGGTAGCAAGTGAAACAACCCCGCGCATACCCGACCAAGACAAAATAATATACTCCTTTCGAAATCGCCATTGAAAAGCTGCATCCTCTTTATCTTCCCGACAAGAAAACAGCGGAAAAAAGTAGGTCACAATTAAGCGTATCAGAATTAACAGACAGAAGATCAAGAAGCCGTACAAAGTCAGAACGATTATTTCTGAACGAGGTATTGCTTCAACAATGTGGGGAAGCTGCATGCCTAAAATCAAAAAAACGAGTCCATTTAGAATAAAGATAATGACATCCCAAAAATGGCTCATCTGTAAACGGCTTGCTGAGCTAAATAAGGAAAAGGAATTCCAGGAGATATACATACCTAAACTGACGACAGCCAGGACCCCTGAAGCGGCTAAATGTTCAGCAAGGCTATATGTCGCAAATGGTAACAACAACACAGCAAAGGTTTCGACATTACTATTGCCATGGAGAAAGCGATGTAATTTTACAAACCCATAACCGATCGACAAACCTATTGCCACTCCACTTATTCCCATTATCACAAACTGTAATCCAGCATTCCAAAATGAAAAACCACCACTTACCAATGCTATAATCGCACACTTAAATGCAATTAATGCGGATGCATCATTAAGCAGACTTTCCCCCTCAAGAAGCGTGATTAATTTTCTCGATAGGGGAAGATCCTTCGCAATGCTCGTCGCTGCTATCGCGTCCGGTGGCGAAATAATTGCCCCTAACGCAAAGGAAATCGCCCAGTTAAATCCTGGAATGATCGAATGAACAACAACTGCAATAACAGTCGTTGTAATCAATACCAGTCCGACTGCCAATAAAGAAATCTTAGAAAATTGCCGTTTGAAATCCGGAATAGATGTATTCCAGGCTGCATCAAACAAAATTGGCGGCAAAACTATATTAAAAATTATATCGGGATTAATCGCCAATACCGGAAAGCACTGTGCCAAACTCAATATAAGTCCCACGATAACCAATAAAATGGGGAGTGCTAGTTTTAAACGGCTCCTAACTGATGTGATCACAATTAAAATAATAGAAATCCAAATAATATGCTCGAGTTCTGTCATTTGATAAAAAATTTAAGTCCCAAAACTAATCGCCTCGCAACTGAAAAACCATGACTTAAGTCAAAAAACAGCAACACAATAGCTAATCCAGTACATAATTATCGAACTTCTGGATCAATTTAGGTTAATCAAACTTCAATTCTTCAATTCATGGATCGAATTCTTCAATTCCTCCATTACTGATCGCTGTAAATTTGCAGCCAAGGAAATAAAATTCAAAATGATACATACAACAGACATAACAAATCAAAACATAGAGTTTCACGTAGACTCAAAGCGGCATACACCTGTACTTACGAAGCCTCTTTTATGGCTTATTACCTTGACAACTGGAATAGTCGTCGGCAACAACTATTATAATCAACCGCTTTTGGGATTAATGGCGAAAGACTTTCACGTTAGTGAAGCTGCAATTAGTATGATCGCTATGCTCACACAGATCGGTTTTGCAACCGGGCTGCTCTTTATCTTGGTTCCATATTTATCCTGCTATTGAGCTGGATTTTATTCTACATCGGAGGGAATAGCTATATCGGATTAATAACAGGTGTAATCTTAATCGACCTGGGTTTACAATCCATGCATATCAGCAATCAATCTGCTTTTTTTGCCTTAAATCTAGGGGCAACCAACCGACTAAATACAGTCTATATGTTTAGTTACTTTGCCGGTGGATCATTGGGTAGTTACTTGGCTTCCCTGGCTTGGAAATACTTTCAATGGAATGGCGTGGTATTGACCGGCTTTTGTTGTACACTACTGGTCCTCATCGTGCATGTCGGCTATGATAGACGACCAAAAAACTTTTCTTAGTCGTTGAGCACGACAATCCAAAGAAATGCAAGTTAACGGACAATCTTTTCTATTTTGATTTCCATACATGGCCTACATATTAAGGATATAAGCCATGTATGGAAATTTATTTCATTTATTCAAGTACGCCAAACTTGCCAGCTTGAAAATCTTCAAAGGCTTGGTAAATCTCCGCCTGTGTATTCATTACAAATGGGCCATAACTCACGATAGGTTCATCAATGGGTTCACCACTTAACACAAGTAAAACTGCATTCTTATTTGCCCTTATCGAAATCTCTTCACCATCATGACCAAATAAGACAAAGCTATGCTCCTTAGCAAGTTCACCGTTGACTACAACCTCGCCATTCACAACGAGCATCGCTGTATTATGATTTTGTGGAACCAAAAAGTTCGTTTCATGCTGTTCTTCCAATTTGATGTCAAATAGATTGACAGGGGTATAGGTGCTCGCTGGTCCAACCATATCCTGAAATTTCCCCGCGATGACATTGACTACCCCTGCCGCATCGGGCAACACGACTTTCCCCATCTGATCGGCAGTAATTGCCTGATAGTGCGCCGCTGTTGATTTATCTTTCGCTGGTAAATTAACCCAGAGCTGAACCATTTCAAATAATCCGCCTTTCTTTGAAAATTCCTCTTCATGGTACTCTTTATGCAATATGCCAGCGCCGGCAGTCATCCATTGTACATCACCCGGACGAATAACACCGCTATTCCCCGAACTGTCATGATGGGCTACACTACCTTTGTAGGCGATAGTCACGGTTTCAAATCCTTTATGCGGATGTACATCCACGCCTCTAATATGATCCGAAGGTCCAAAATCAAATGCTGCATTGAAATCCAGTAAAAGAAATGGACTCATCCTCTTTTGGGAAATCCCATTCCCTGGTATCATATTAAATACACGAAATCCATCTCCTACCATGCCAGGTTGAGCTGGACGTTGGAAAATTCTTTCAATTGATTTTTTCATGTTATAATCTCCTTTTTTATCGTTCTTGATGAATTTAAGTTGAAGCCTAAATGATCACTTCATTTTAAATTGCTATCTCAAAGGTACGACAAGAAGAAGTCTGCTTCCAACAACCTAGATTAAGGCGTAAACTTAACCTAGATTAAGTTTATAAGAAAGATACCGCTAAAACTAGGAATTCCCACATTTTCTGGATGCCACAGAAATGTGTAACTTAAATAAAAATCATAGACCAAGTATATTTATGCACGTAAACAATACCACCGCATTAACAAAATTCTATCGTCACCTTTGGTCACGTCCAATGCTATTACTCCTGCTATTCATCTTTTCATACCTCGTAGTACATGCGCAAGCCAATAGTAAGGCTAAAGTGAAACCAAACTGGAATGAGATCCTTGAGGAACAACTATTTCCAGGCAAAAAGCTCCAAGATTCAACCTTCCATTTTCAGGGCAAATATGAAGAAAAATTTATCACAACAGCAGATCATGTTAAACTCCATGGGATCTTGTTTAAGGCAGACAAGAGCAAAGGACTAATTTTCTATTTGCATGGCAGTAATGGGGCGGTAGACACTTGGGGTAAAATTGCGAATATCTATACTGATAACGGCTATGATCTTTTTATGTTAGACTACCGAGGTTACGGAAAAAGTGAAGGTAAAGTAACCAATGAAAAACTACTTTATAGTGACCTGCAAATAGTCTATGATAACCTGAAACAACATTATCCGGAAGATCATATCATCATAATTGGTCAATCGATGGGTACAGCACTGGCTTCAACTATTGCTTCGCATAACGCCCCAAAAATACTTATTCTTCAGGCACCTTACTATAGTTTTGAAGATTGGACGCAACATATCGCTCCTGAGCTCGATACAAGCGGGCTCCCCTTTCATTTCGACAATGCTTCGGCATTACAAAAAGTAAAATGTAGAACGATCATCTTCCACGGAGACCAGGATAAAGCCGTCTATTTTGACTCTTCCATTAAACTGAGTAGATTCTTTAAAAAACAGGATAAATTGATTCGGTTGGCAAAGGAGGGACATAATGATTTTTCTAAAAATAAAGACTATCTGCATGCGATTGCCAAGCTATTGCGATAGTCTCATTTTATACCAAAAATACACTATGCCCCTTCCCGAATTTTATACATTAAATTCGGGATAAGGAAAACCCTTTCCTTTTTCACAGAAAAATTTTAAACTCCTGAAAAATAGTGCCCAATCAAAACTACAGGAAGCAAATTCCGCACTATAATTTGTCCAGCCATCATGGTGAAACAGCAGCATACATCCCTTTTGCTGAGGTTCAAGTTCAAAGGTCAGTGTCGTTCCAATCCATTCCTCAAATGCCTTGACACAGCGCCACTCGACCCTGGAATAAGGCTTCAGCGCAATAACTTCCATATTTTTAAAATAGCTGGGACCAAATCCAAAGCGCAGGATCGCACCAATCTCTGGCTTTGCCTTCGTATCTGGTGTCCACCAGCCTGCTAGTCCTTCCGCCGTTGTAAGCGCCTTGTAAACAGTTTCTACCGGAGTTTCAATTAACAATCTATGGTAGATACTTTTTGTCCCAGGATCATGTGGTATGCGATTCTCTTCCATAGCGTCCAGCGCTATTTCCTCCTTTGGAGTAGGCTGTCCCATCCCCGTTAAAATCAATTGTCTTAGGCTGTCCGCTATGTAATATGTCCAGGCATCATGACATACCTTATAACATTCCATCTGGGAATTAAGCCCACGATGGGTGAAATGTAATGTAGTTGTACCTACATCTTCAACAATATCGAAGATAATGGAACTATTAGTCCATTCCCGTTCATCCTGGGTAAATTTAAAATAGTTTTCGAGCACCCGCCAGACTACTTTACGATCCGTTTCCATCGTTTCTATATTTATTCGACAACGATGTACATCCTGATAATGATATATAAACTCGTCATGCAAAGCGGTAGTTGGCCCGTCAATATTTTGAGACCACCATCCGCGGACATTATTGATTGCTTCAAATACGCGTTGAGCACCTGCATCAACGGTAATACTCATTTTAAAATCTTCCTTTTTCATCATTCTTCGTATTTTTAACCATTAACTCATACTTCTTATCTTCCTATACCTCAATCGAATCAAATATGTAAATCTGAACATCATGAGTTTGAGGCGCCAAGTTTCTTCAGTCAACTTATATATTGCGATCATTTGTACCATCTTGTTGTATTAACTTTAATGTGTAGATCAAATATAACGGACTTTAAAACACAAAAAGGGGTGTAAAATAGACATTCTCAGCGGTTGATTTAGACAAATCGTTTAGGTATATTTGAATAGTATCAAATAAGCGTACTATCGTTTATTCAATCTTATAAACTTTCAACATGAAACACCTAACGATCTTAGTTCCAAACAGTCAGACAGGCCCTAATACCATATCGTGCATTATTGGAACATACCATGTATTCACCGAAGCGAACCGCTATTACGATCAACTGAACAGGGAGCCTATATTTATTATAGAATTAGCAGGAGTTTCTAAACAGAGTAACTTTGTCAATGGATTATTAACGGTCATGCCACAGAAAGATATCACTGCAATTCAAAAAACAGACCTCATTATTGTACCCGCTGTCATTTCCAATTTTACTGCAATAGAAGCTGGGAATAGCGTTCTTTCAGAATGGATATTACACCATCATGCCAAAGGAGCAAATGTAGCAAGCATGTGTACCGGTGCATATCTGCTCGCATCCACGGGACTTTTAGATAACAAAAGCTGCTCTATCCATTGGAAATCAGCAGCAAACTTCCATAAGCTCTTCCCCAAAGTCAACTTAAAAACAGAACAAATTATTACCGATGAGCAGGGAATCTATACCAATGGTGGCGGTTATTCCTTCCTCAACCTCCTCCTTTACCTGGTTGAAAAGTTTTACGACAGACAGACAGCGATTTATTGCTCCAAAATATTTCAAATTGATATTGCCAGACAAACGCAATCCGATTTTATGATATTTAATGGTCAAAAGTCACATGGCGATGAAATGGTCATGCGTGCACAGGACTATCTCGAGAATAACTTCTCAGAAAAAATCTCCATGGAGAAGTTATCTGAAAAATTCACCGTCGGACGCCGGAATTTCGACCGTAGATTTATTAAAGCGACAGGTAATACACCTGTGGAATATCTTCAACGGATAAAAGTGGAATCGGCAAAAAAGGAATTGGAAAGCTCGCGGAAAACGGTAAATGAAGTAATGTACGCTATTGGGTATACTGACGTAAAGGCTTTCCGTGAAATATTCCGTCGGTTTACGGGACTATCCCCCCTTGAATATAAAAACAAGTACAATAAAACCGCAATAAAATAGAGGCTACATGAATTTTGATCCTATTCAGTTTTCCGATCTTCCCATAATTACAACGCTAAGTCCGGAAGGATGGGGCAATATCACGATCAAAATACAACACTATATAGAAAGCCCTTTTTGTTTTCCCATAAAACTCCTGGTCGATCAGAAAATTGTCGCCATAGGTACGACCATTATCCATAGTAACGTAGCCTGGTTGGGACATATTATCGTTGCTGCCGATGAAAGAGGAAAAGGCTATGGGAAACACATCACCCAAGAACTTATTCATATAGCAAATAGCAAAAAATGCAAGAGCATCCAACTCATTGCAACGGATATGGGCGCACCAGTTTACACAAAACTCGGCTTTAAGGAATCTTCTTCCTATCTTTTCTTTGATGATATACAGATCACTCAGCTTGAAGAACCGGACCACAGCATACAGCACTATCAATCCCGTTATAGCGAGCAACTTTTGGCACTCGACCAGAAAACTGCTGCCGAAAATAGACGGTTCGAAATAGAACCACATTTCACGGCTGGCTTTGTCTATGTGGAAAACAAAACTGTCCGCGGCTATTACCTTCCCACTTTGGGAGAAGGTCTTATTGTCGCCAATAAACAATCCGCCGGAATGGCTTTGTTAAAACTCTATTTAAGGCAAAATTCCAAAATTGTACTACCTCAAGAGAATACAACCACAGTTTCCTTCCTATTGAACCAAGGAAATCCTATAAAACGCCGGGCCAAGCGCATGTACCTGGGTGAAAATATCGATGTTCAATTTAAGTCTATCTTCAATAGAATTGGTGGAAATATTGGTTAACATCAATCCTATTCGCTATTTTTTTAGGACCGACAACAAATTTCAAGACGACATGAAGGATTATGAAAGTTGACCAACGGCATCCTCAAGAACTTCTTTGTTATCCATAGTCGGCTGCTTTTTGCTTCGTTGGATGTAACATAAAGAAATGACTATCCCTAATGCCGCCATTACCGCACCAACCAAAGCTGGAGAAGTGTAACCATAGCCTTGATTAATAGGCACACCACCTAAAAAAGCACCCAACGCATTCGCAATATTAAAACATGCAGGCCCCAGAGAAGCAACCAACATTTCAGCATCACTCTTTACCGAATTAAGCAATAATAGGGTTAACGAAGGTACAAGCGCAAAAGTAGTGACTCCGGTTAAAAAAGTCATCACCAAGGATATCCCAACGTTGTCGGACAGGCCATAAATAGCCAGCATACATAAAATCTGAACCACCAATACGGCTACGACCACCTTTGTTGGCGAAAAAGTATCCGTCAACTTCCCGCCGATCAAATTCCCCACAAACATACCCAATCCAGCCAACACCATAATATACGGCAGGTATTTATCAGCAATCCCAGACACTTCAGTCATCAGCGGAGCAATATAACTTATCCAGGCAAACAACGCCCCTGGGGCCACTGAAAATAATAAAACCATAAACCAGACATTCACATTGCGAAAAATACCAAAGTCCTTCCAGGGATTATTTTTAGGTGCTGCTTTCATTTTAGGCATCCACAACTTTAAGGCTAACATGGTCAAAATACCGACGACAACAATCAATAAGAAAGTATAACGCCATGAAAAATGATGCCCTATATAGGTACCCAATGGAACCCCAAATAAATTGGCAACGGTCAATCCCGAATACATCGTCGCTACCGCCTGCGCTTCTTTCCCAGGATCGGCCAATCGACTAGCAATGACAGACCCTACACCGAAGAAAGCACCATGCGGCAATCCTGAAATAAAACGCGACACCAGCAAAAGACCGTAGTCTGGAGCAATCACAGATAATCCATTAAACAGGGTAAATAATCCCATGAGGGTAATCAGGGTTTTAAGGGGCGACAACCGATTCATAGCAACTACCAATAGTGGAGCACCAATAACAACACCCAAAGCATAAGCGGTAATGAGATAACCAGCTTCCGGAATTGAAACTTGCAGGCTTTAGGCAACGTCCGGTAACATCCCCATCATACTAAATTCGGTAATACCTATCCCTAATCCCCCTAGTGCAAGTGCTAATAAACTCTTCTTCATATATAAGTAAAATTATCAATACTGCAAATTTCTATCAGAATAATAAAATAAACAAATCATTTAAATAGTAAAAGGTATCATTAAACTAATAGCATCATCTTTGTCTCAATGAAAACAGCTATATTAGCTTGTGGTAAAAACGATCGTCGCAACACATACAAACCTTAACCATGAAATTGCATCATTATATTCTTACGTTCACCTTGTACGCATGTGTACCTTTTTGGGCATTGGCACAAAAAGAGCAGACAAAAAAGCATCCAAATATTGTATATATCATGAGTGATGACCATGGTTATCAAGCGATCAGCGCTTATGGTTACGGATTAAATGAAACACCCAATATTGACAGATTAGCAAAGGAAGGTGCCATTTTCACACGTGCGACCGTGACAAATTCATTATGTGCGCCCAGTCGGGCTGTACTTTTAACGGGAAAGCACAGTTATATGAATGGGAAAATTGATAATGAGGCAAAATTCGACTGGAATCAGGACAACTTTGCCAAGATTCTTCAAAAAAATGGGTACCAAACAGCATTAATTGGTAAAATCCACATGGATGGATTGCCACAGGGATTCAACTACTCCGCGGTACTTATCGACCAGGGCGAATATTATAATCCTAACTTCATTATCAATGGTGTGAAACAACAAATGCCAGGCTATGTATCGGATCTCACCACCGATATGACCTTAGATTGGATCGCTAAAAGAGATACTAGTAAACCATTCTGTGTGCTTTATCATCAAAAAGCGCCACACCGAGAATGGCTACCTGCTTTACGGCATATTCAACAATATACATCAAAAACCTATAAAGAACCGGACAATCTATTCGACACCTACGAAGGAAGAGGAACCGCCGCAAAAACCGCGGAAATGAATATCCTTAAACACATGAACTGGGCTGGTGACAATAAGATACCGCCTACGCTAATGGATGAATTGGGACTAAAAGAATATCTATCTTGGGATAAAGCTGCCTTTAATGGAAACTTAGGAAGAATGACCGCAGCACAACGTGCAACATGGGATTCAATATACAACCCAATTATGGCAGATTTTAAGATAAAATATCCCAGCATGTCCAAAGAAGACCTGATGCGCTGGCGATATCAACGCTATATGCAAGATTACCTGGGTACCGTTGCAGCGGTAGACGATGGTGTTGGACGCCTATTGGAATTTCTGAAAGATAATAGACTTGACGAAAATACCATTGTCATTTATACCTCAGACCAAGGATTCTATCTAGGTGAACATGGTTGGTTTGATAAACGTTTTATGTATGAGGAATCGCTTCGAACTCCCTTATTGATCCGCTATCCAGCAGAAATTAAAGCTGGCCAATCCTCAAAAGCACTTGTCCAGAATCTCGATTTTGCCCCAACAATCCTAGATTATGCAGGACTTGCAATCCCGAAAGATATGCAGGGAAAATCTTTTCGTGGCCTACTCAATGGAAAAGAAAAGCAATGGCGCGATGCCGTATATTACACCTATTATGAGTATCCTTCCATTCACATGGTAAAACGACATTATGGAATTCGTACCGAAAGGTACAAACTGATCCATTTCTATTATGACAAAGATGAGTGGGAATTATACGATCTAGAAAAAGATCCACAGGAAATGCAGAATGTATACCATGTACAAGGATACCACAACGTACGTGAAGAAATGCATCATAAACTGGACGAAGCGCGAGCCTACTATAAAGATTCCGATGAGAACGACAAAAAGTTTTTACCAAAGGTGAAACACTGATTTACTGGTGTATCAAGCCAGTAAATCAGTGTTGATAAAAATTTAAACAGGGTTGAGTTTGAAATAGCGTCTCAAAATACGTCTAACATCTCTGTTCTCGGCCTTGAAGACGATGGCTTCTCGCTTTTTCTTTTCGCTAGAAACACGCTTATTGCAGTAGCCAAATCCTTTATACCGACCGTCCAACAAGTAAACAAGGCCCTTTTCATTTGGATTACGCCCTAAAAATTCCAAAAATATTTCGCCCAGCGGAAGCTCCGAAGAGACGACAAATTCCTGCACTCTTCGATTATAGTCTTCTGGAAGCTCCTGCGCAATACAAGCCCCCTTGCAGGTCTTCAACATATACTGAAAACAATGTTTCGTATACGTCTGTAACTTGTTTATTTTTTGACACAGCTGATAAGCTTCCACGATATGAAATAATTGCTCCCGCCCCTCCTGGTAACTCGAAAAAGTCATTAACTCTTCACGTTCGGGATCAAGTGTCTCAACCTGCAAGACTTGATAACCTGACGGATTCACAGCCAGATAAAGGCCAAATCCATAGTAAGTTCGACGCTGCGCTCGATTGTAATAGGGTTGGTGTTTTTTGATCAGGTCAGATTCATACAATAACGCAAGTAATTCATGACCGGTCAGTTCAAATCCAACTCTGCAGGCTGCTCCTTGGATTTTACGTTCCTTAAAATCTGTACTTCTAAAATGCTGCAATAACCTATTTCTAATATCGATACTCTTGCCCACATAAATTAGCGCATCATGCTTATCATAAATATAATATACGCCGACTGCTGAAGGTACTCCTTCAAGCAATCCGGCAATTTGCTCTTTCGTCATTACATAAAAATCACGCCCAAATATACTAATATATTTAGTGTTTTAGATGATGGCTAATAAAAATAGGCATACACCCACCCTTCATTTCATCCAATGAAAAGGGCGGGTGCAACTTGATGCTAAATGTCAAAATTTCATTTTCTGAATTCTTATGGCATTCAATATAGCAATCAACGATACGCCAACATCGGCAAAGACTGCCTCCCACATCGTTGCCAATCCTCCAGCGCCAAGAATCAACACGATCCCCTTAACTATGAAGGCAAGGCCTATATTCTGATAAACGACTTTTTTCGTCTCTTTTCCAATGCGAATCGCCATTGGAATTTTCGAAGGTTTATCATCTTGTATCACGACATCAGCCGTCTCGATCGTCGCATCACTGCCCAGTCCCCCCATCGCTATTCCAACATCGCTCAGTGCGACAACCGGAGCATCATTAACACCATCCCCCACAAAAGCAACAGATTCGTTTAGTCCCTTTATTTCCTTGACTTTATTCACTTTATCTTCCGGCAGCAGATCGCCATAGGCCTGATCTATTCCAAGTTCCTTGGCAACATAGGCGACAACAGTCGTCTTGTCCCCGCTCAGCATTGTGGCTTTTACACCGAGTTTATGCAGTAGCTGTATGGTAAGCGCAGCATCCGCTTTGATGCTATCAGCAATGGTCATGAATCCTACAAATTTACCATCCAAAGCGATCGCGATGGTCGTATATACGATACTATTGGGATCGATATCATAGACTACATTAAATTTGTCCAGCAATTTAAAGTTGCCCACCAGCAACACTTTGCCATCAGCCATAGCTTTTAGTCCATGTCCAGGGATTTCTTCTATGGTATTGAGATCGACAGACTCATCGATCGGACCGACATATTCTCTAATCGCTGTTGCAACTGGATGGCTACTGTGGCTCTCTATTTTATTGACGAGCTTTAAAATCCTTGCTTCGTCGTAACCGGCCTGTAGCTTAATTTCCTGCACTTTAAAAACGCCGGCAGTCATTGTTCCGGTTTTATCCATCACGACATGGCGGATAGCTGCCATCGCATCCAAAAAATTACTGCCTTTAAAAAGTATACCATTTCTACTTGCAGCACCAATTCCACCAAAATACCCCAAAGGAATTGAAATGACGAGTGCACAGGGGCAAGAGATCACTAAAAACACGAGAGCCCTATACAACCATTCGCTAAATACATATTGATCCACAAACAAGTAAGGCAGGAGACAAATTCCAATGGCCAAAAACACGACAATTGGGGTATAAATCTTAGCAAATTTGCGAATAAACAGCTCTGTGGGTGCTTTTTGAGCCGTTGCGTTCTGTACGAGCTCGAGGATTTTGCTCAACTTGCTGTCCTGATATGCTGTTGTCACTTGAATTAGGCTCACGGTGTTCATATTAATCATTCCAGCCAGTACAACATCACCCTTCATCTTTGTATCTGGCTTGCTCTCGCCAGTCAGCGCAGCTGTATTAAATGCACCTTGCTCAGACAACAATTCACCATCAAGCCCAAGCTTTTCACCAGGTTTCAGCTGAATTATTGCTCCAATACCTGCATCGGCAGCTTTGATCACTTTGCTCTTTCCATTCTCCAAAATGGTCACCTCATCCGGACGCTGATCCAGTAGAGCCTTAATATTACTTTTAGCCCTACTTACCGCCAAGGTCTGAAACACCTCTCCTACGGCGTAAAACAACATTACCGCTACAGCCTCGGGGTATTCTTTGATCCCAAAAGCGCCTATGGTAGCAATACTCATTAACAAAAACTCCGAAAAGATTTCCCCTTTGGCTATACTCTTTAAAGCATCCCTGATAACAGGAAACCCAACCGGTAGATAAGCTAATATGTACCAGCCTGTACGGACCCAATCCTTAAACCAGGATTGTGCAATCCAATTATCCATGGCTATAGCAGCAATGAGTAAGATAAAAGAAATTAGCGCAGGTAGAAATAACTGCATCTGACTGGCCCCTGCCGTCGAGTGATCGTGACCGTCCTCATCATGGCTATGGTCATGACCATGGCTGGAAGCCGGAGCTTTCCCAATAAGATCCTCAGCTCCAGCCTGATTATATATTTTTTCTGTCTGTGTACAACAAAGCTGCCTGCCTTGTGCATCATAACGATGTTTATGTTCCATCACTTGCTTTGATTATGTTAACAAATACGGTCAATTAATGTTCGTGCCCACCTGTATTGCTCATTTTGGCATTGATAAAAAAAGCCCCCTTCACAACAATTTTTGTTCCAGCAGGCACTTCTGTAACCGGGGTAATCGCCGTATATCCCAAAGCAGATACGCCTTTTTGAATCTCAATTTTTTCAAAATTGATGTTTTTAGCCTGTTCTTCTCCATGCTGCCCGGCTTCTTGCTCATTTTTATGTGCATGTTTTGCTTCACCTTCATCGTGCGCATGCCCGTGATCGTCATGCCCCTCCTCATGCTCTTCCGGTTTCTTGTTGGTCTCCACAAAAATATAATACTTGCCGTCAGCCTCCACGATTGCGTCATTCGGAACAGCCGGAGTCCGCACATTTTTGACACCGATCATACCCGTAATGTTCATCCCATCAATCAACCCCACTTTGCTGCCCACAACCGTACTGTGTACAGCGATGGTCTTGCTGTCATTTTCAAATGAAGATCCAATTGTAAAAACTTTAGCGGTATAGGTCTTATCCGGATTGTTGGTCAGCTGAAAGTTGATGAGCTGTCCGACTTTAACCAAAGGTAGATCCTTTTCAAATACCTGCAGATCCAAATGCAACAGACTATTGTCAACAATCTCGATCACCGGAGAAGAGACATCCACATAACTCCCTATTTTCGCAAAAACATTACTAACTGTTCCATTGATAGGGCTTGTTACGGCCAGTGAAGTTCGCATATTGGACAGATTCACGCTATTGGGGTTAATACCCATCAATTGGATCTGTTGTTGCAAGGAAGCCTTTCGGGCCCTTAAACTGTTGAAGTCTGCTGTTGCGGCCTGCAGATTTTTCCGTGCGCCTGCATTGCCTTCATTGAGTTCCTGTTGCCTTGCCATTTCTTGTTCGGCCAAGGTAATCTTACTTGCCAGGGATACATATTCCTCCTGCAATTGTACAAACTGGGGGTTGATAATCGTGGCGATCACCTGCCCCTTACGCACATTGTCCCCCAGCTGCACATTCAATGTCTTTACAACACCACCATAAAGCGCCGTCGCATTCGCTTTATTGTTATTGGGTACACTCAAAAGTCCATTGGCCTTAATGGTAGCTGTTAGTTCCTTCTCTTCAATCCCTCCAAAAACGATTCCCACAGCCTTTATTTGTGCAGCACTCAATGCCGCCACCGTCACCGGCCCTTCCTCATGCTCCGCTTCGGCTTTGGGTACTTCCTTTCCTTCCGGTTGACCTTTACGCTCGGACTCATTAGAACCGCAACCGTAAAAAACAGTAACGGCTACACATACGATAAATATCTTTATGAAAACTTTCATTGTTGCCTTATTTGTTATTGAAGTAATTATATTGAATTGCTGATTGATTATACTGATTGAGGACTTCTAAATAATTCTGGCGAATGCCAATGGCCTGACTTAAAAATTGGCTTAATTCAGCAAAATTGATCTCCCCCGTTCTATAACCCAAACTAGCTGCTTTAATAATTGCATCAGCTTGTTTTAACCCCGAAGACTCATAAAATTGCAGCAATGCACTATTCTTGTCAATTTCAGCAAGTGCATTCCCTTTATTTGTCTGGAATACCTGCGTATCATATTCCAACTTACGCTGTTGAACTTCCATTTCAGCGTTGGCAACCTTCACTTTACTTTTATAGGCACCCAAGCTAAAGACCGGGAAGGATGCGGAGACCGAGAATCCCGATAATGGATCTTTGGCTCCCCAAACACGTTGGGAGAAAAATCGACCCGAGAACTCAGGCTTATTGGTATTTTTCTGAACACTGATGTTTGATGAAGCGATATTTACATTTTGCTGCTGTAAAACCAGTAAAGGATGCGCCGTTTCATCTGATGGACTTGCGTCCACGACAATCTTCTCCAAAGATTGATCCAATGGGAGCATCCACTCATTACGGTCTAACATCATCATCAATTGCTGTTGCTGAATAATGATATCCTTTTTGTTTTGAACAAGTTGTGCCTGCAGTTCTTTCAGCTTTGCTTCAGCCGCGATCTTATCCAGCGCAGCTACGTCACCCGTTCTAAAGCGAAGTTCAGTTGCTTTGAACATGGCGGTATAGATACTATCCAACTCCATATACAGTTTTTGGCGATCCTGAAGATACCAGAGCTGAAAATAGGCTGTCCTCACGTCTTTGGTAATCGCAGTTTTCAATACATCTGTATTTAGGTTCGCATATTTTAGTTGTTCTTTAAAATACGCCTTACGCGCAGTGTAGAGTCCAGGCCAGGCAATACTTTGCGTTATACCAATTTTCAATAAGCCGGCCTTATCCGTAGGACGGTAATCTTCATTTTCTGCAAAAATCCCGGTCTTGGGAATTTCAGTCGCCGTCTTAACATTGAAACCAGCGCCCACGATTTCAGCCTGGTTGATCTGAAACTGACGATTGTTCTTCAGCGCAGTTTCTACAGCTTCTGTGACAGAAATGCGCTCCTGTCCAAACACCTGAGATCCCAAAGCCATAAACAGGAAAGCAAGTATTGTGACGATGGTCTTAGCACCTCTACTTCGTTTCATATTCAATTTAGAATTAAAAATTATATACAATAAGGGTAGCACAAACAAGGTCAGGAAAGTTGCCGTTACCAATCCGCCAATAACAACCGTTGCCAAAGGTTTCTGAACTTCAGCGCCGGCACTTGTACTTATTGCCATCGGTAAAAAGCCCAGTGAAGCCACGGTCGCAGTCATGAGTACTGGACGCAGACGAGTCAACGTACCTTCTTTAACGCGTTGAAAAATATCATCGACACCCTCTTTTTTCAACTGATTGAATGTCCCAATTAAAACGATACCATTGAGTACGGCTACGCCAAACAAGGCAATAAAACCGATACCGGCACTAATACTGAAAGGCATGCCGCGCAACATCAACGCAAATACACCCCCGATAGCACTCATTGGAATTGCAGTAAAAATAAGCGTCGCCTGCTTAAAGGAATGAAACGTGAAATACAACAGCATAAAAATAAGCAATAAGGAAACTGGCACAGCAATCAACAAGCGTGAGCTCGCCTTCTGTAAATTCTCAAACTGCCCCCCATAGGTGAAATAATACCCTGCAGGAAGTTTTACATTTGCAGCCAATTGTTGCTGGATATCCTTTACTACGGTTTGAACATCACGCCCTGCCACATTAAATCCAATCACAATTCTTCGTTTACCAGCTTCGCGACTGATTTGGGCAGGCCCCAATTTATAATCAATGGCAGCAACCTGAGAAAGAGGGATCTGCGTACCCGTATCTGTAGGAATCATCAGATTACGCACATCATCAATGCTATTTCTGTGCGTTGTATCTAACCGGACGACCAGATCAAAGCGACGTTCATTTTCATAAATCTGTCCCGTACTCCGACCGGCAAAGGCGGTACTCACCACATCATTAACGTCCTGAATTGTCAATCCATAATTTGCGATACGGGTGCGGTCATAAACGACATTGATTTGCGGGAGACCGGATACGCGCTCCACCTGTGGAGAAGTTGCCCCTTGAACAGATTGAATCTGAGCAGCAACCACATTGGCGTAAGCGGCCAGTGAATCGATGTTTTCACCGAAGATCTTTACAGCAACATCCTGACGGATACCCGTCATTAACTCATTGAAACGCATTTGAATAGGTTGATTTTTTTCAAAGAAGACGCCCGGAATTACTTCTAGCTTCTCCAGAATAGCGCTCCCCAGTTCTTCATAAGAACGACCCGACTTCCACTCTTTTTGAGGCTTCAATACCACCATAATATCTGTCGCTTCCGGTGGCATAGGGTCCGTTGGCACCTCCGCAGCTCCTGTTTTACCGACGACCATCTTCACTTCATCGAACTCTTTGATAATCCGGGAAGCCTGCATAGAGGTTTCAATACTTTGCGAAAGCGAGCTTCCCTGAGGAAGTATGCAATGGAATGCATAATCGCCTTCCTGCAATTGTGGAATAAACTCGCCCCCCATATTCTTAAAAAAGAAAGCCGACAAAGCAAAAATGGCAACAGTTAAACTCACGATCAGGTATTTAAACCGAATGGCTTTTTGTAATAAAGGCTCATAAATACGTTGCAGTCCTGCAATCATCCGGTCACTCAACGTTTTCTTGTCGCTGTGTTTTTTCGGCAGAAACAGAGCACACATCATGGGGATATAGGTTAACGAGAGAATCAATGCCCCGAAAATAGCAAACCCAACTGTTTGTGCCATTGGACGAAACATTTTCCCTTCAACACCCACCAATGTTAAAATTGGAATATAGACAATAAGAATAATAATCTCACCAAAGGCTGCACTGGTACGAATCTTTGAAGCAGACTCAAATACCTCATGGTCCATTTCGGCCTGGGTCAATTTCTCGGTTGACTTTCGTAAGCCTAAATGGTGTAGCGTAGCTTCCACCACAATGACGGCTCCGTCCACAATCAAACCGAAGTCTATCGCACCCAAACTCATTAAATTGGCGCTTACGCCGAAGACGTTCATCAATCCAAGTGCAAACAGCAGCGCCAGTGGAATCGCCGAAGCAACGATAAGACCTGCCCGCAAATTCCCAAGAAATAATACCAGGACAAAAATTACAATCAGGGCACCTTCAATCAGATTTTTTTCAACGGTACTGATCGCACGTCCAACGAGGTCTGTCCGGTCCAAATAGGGCTCTATAACCACATCATCAGGCAAAGACTTTTGGATAGTCGGTAGTTTTTCTTTCACACGATTGACCACCTCATTGCTGTTTTCACCCTTTAGCATCATGACGACACCACCCACAGCATCTACTTCACCATTGTATGTCAAGGCTCCATAACGCACAGCATGACCAAACCGTACATCTGCAACATCTTTTACATAAATCGGTATAGACCCTGATTTTCGGATAGCGATATTTCTGACATCTTCCAAAGAAGTCGCCAGTCCAATCCCCCGGATAAAGTATGCATTCGGTTTTTTATCAATATAGGCACCACCTGTATTTTGATTGTTTTTCTCTAAGGCAGTAAATAGCTCTGGGATCGTGATATTCATAGCCTTAAGTCTATTTGGGTCAACAGCTACTTCATATTGTTTAAGCTCACCACCGAAACTATTGACCTCGGCAATTCCAGGAGTTCCGTAAAGTTGACGAGCAACAATCCAATCTTGCATGGTTCGCAAATCTTTTGCGTTGTATTTCTTTTCGCTTCCCTTTTTGGGATGGATAATATATTGATATACTTCTCCCAATCCGGTACTTACTGGAGCCAACTCAGGTTTACCAATACCCTGTGGAATCTGATCCACTGCTTCTTTCAAACGCTCACCGATCAGCTGACGGGCAAAATAAATATCTACATCATCGTCAAAAACAACGGTAATGACAGAAAGCCCGAAGCGTGAAATACTCCTGATCTCCTCAATTTTGGGTACAGTTGCAATACTTTGTTCAATTGGAAAAGTCACCAATTGCTCTACTTCCTGTCCGGCAAGAGTTGGACAAGAGGTAAAGATCTGGACTTGATTATTGGTAATATCGGGAACGGCATCTATGGGTAGTTTCGTCGCACTCCATGCCCCCCAAATGATAAGCAACAAGGTCATTAAACCGATAATGATCTTGTTCTTAATGCTAAATTTTATAATATGATCTAACACAATTATACGTGATTAATGCTTAAATAATAGCTCGTTAGAATAGTTCATCTTTTGTCGTAATACCATACAACAAGCGTATTCCGAGCACAAAGCTGAATAAAGAACAGCATAGCATGCTCTATCAGATTTGTTTCTAGAATTTTTACGAAAAATTAAGCATTAACCTTTGGCGGCTGCCAGATGCTCCCAAAATAACTGGAAACAATCGCTGTATTGAGGACAGGATTACGATTATCAAAATAAATTGAAACCGGGACACCATCTATTTGCGGAAATTGATACGCATAAGCCGTTATATTTCCACTACAACAATTGCAATAGCAGAAAATCGAACAAGCATCGGACGCGTCATCATTATGGTTATGAGTTTGGTTTAATTGTCTTTCCATAGCAGTCTGCTCGCAGCGATTGGTAGAATCACTGCAGGGAACAAAAGAAAGTCCCATAATATATGCTATCAATATGAAAACAATTAACCTCATGAATGCACAAATTTAAAAAAATAAATTAAAATCTCCGCTTAGTCTCAGAAATCTATTGCGATCATCACATCCTATTCTTCCTAAAAAACAATGGAACAGTTGCCCTCTATCGAACGCTTTTCTTAACCTTAAATCCACACAAAACCGCATAACCCAACAAAGAACAATCACTCGATACTAATATTAATTACAAGTAAATTATTATTCAAATAAAACGAATTGTAATTTACAGAAAAACAGCATAAAACATGTTTAAACAGCTTTAAAGCAGCAAATAGTTGTATTGTAGATATTTCTCTACAAGAAAAATAAGATAATACAAATACGTCATATTAAGTAAAATGCTATTTATATAATTGCATCGATAAAAAATAATAGCAACAAAAAAAAGCAATCGTATACCACATTTTAAACATAAACAGGCATACACCTGCAAAAACAGTACAACAAATAAATCAATAACTAAATCAAAAAATCAATAACAAAACAAAATGTCAATTAACATGAATCTAATCCCCCATCACCGACTGACTAACCTGTTCATGCTGGGTTGCAGTGCTTTCGCACTTAGTCTCTACTCCTGTAACAAAAGTGGAGAAAACACCGCATTGACAGGAGAAACTGTCGTTAAAGTCAATCTTTCGGGTGTAGAAGCTTACACTGAAACGGACAACAATGCTGTTCAAAAGCAAGCATCTGCAAAAGCTTCACGCACATCAATCGATGCACCTGATGTACAGGAAATGACAGTACCGCTTGAAAACGGTGGTTCTGTCGACGTGGTCCTAACAAACAATTCAGCGATCACAAAAAGCCTCGTCGCTTCGTCCACCCCCAAACTAGCGGCTGTCCAGACACAAGAGAAGCTATTGGACAAAAACGTTAAATATAAAGTTGTTGTCTATGACAACCAAGGCGCTTACGTAACGGAAAAGATTTATAGCTATGGTGAGGAAGCTACTGCTGCAGGTATCGTTCTTGACGCTGGAAAATCTTACACGTTCATTGCCTATTCGATCAATAGTACCACAGCATTACCGGGTATCAACAATCAAAATACACTGTCCACTGCCAGCTTAGACAATATAAGTGGTGATTTGATGTATTACACGGGCACATTAACGTTAAAAAGTGGTGTAAATAACTTAAATGTTGTATTAAAACACCGGTTTAGCCAAATCACCACAACATTGACCATGGATCCAAGTATGACCGGAGCTATTACTCAAATCGGGACTGCCGTATTAAAACCTAGTCATGGTAGTGCAAATTTGAAATTCTCAGACCAAACACTAACCTACAATGGCTTGAACAACGCAGGCGTGACCACGCAATTCCCGGCTTTAGGAAATGGCCTGCGTACCGTGATCAGTAACCCCTCTTTATTGATCCACCCGGCAACCAGCAATGGAACACTGATGCTCGGTAGTCTAACACTGGATGATGAGACTAAAACAAACATCACCATTCCAAATGTTAAGATCAATCCCGGACAGAAATACGATCTGAAACTCAATTTCAGAACCTGCACACAAAATGTAACCAGCAATGGCCTGGACTGGAGCTATCCGGCAACTACATCGGGAGGTAAAACGGGCATTATGAAAGATGGAAAATTCTATGCCAATGGAACGACAATCGATAGAAATTTCACTGCCCCAGCGGCAGACTATGGCTTTGTTTTCGACATTACCGAACTGGACAATGCATTTAACATGGAAGTAAATGGTGTCAAATTGGCGAAACAAGAAATTCAATTTGAAGTGGGTGCCTCTTCTGCTCAAAACATCCAGTTTGTTGATGGAAGCAAATACGCAGGCAACAATATTGAAACTGGTAAAAGAATTGATCAGGTCTACAACATGAAAGGTACAAGTGCAGCCCCATTGATCAAGCTTGTCATCAGCAGAACTGGCCAGGTTACCATGTTTGGTAGTAAAACATCCGGCGGTCCTTTATATGAACTTAAACTCGTTAATGGCAACAGTTTCAACACATTCCCTTGGAGCGCAACGCAAAGCAACACCGTAAAAGTGACCCAACTTGTTGATGGACGTACAATTATCAAAGGTGTAGGCGCTGGAAAGAAGAAAATCCCTTGTCAGTAGTCACCAATAGTCAATAAATAGATCAATAATCTTAAAAATTAAATACACGCTGAGCATAACAATAGAAATTCAGCAAGGATAAAAAAGGTATTATGGAAAAGAAATTAGCATACATCGCCCCTCAAGTTAGCGTAGCCACGATCGAGCTTGAACAAGGTATCGCCGCCGGTTCGGCATACGCCAGACCAGAAGATGCCAACAGCGGTAAAGTGAGCGAACAATGGGAAGCAGGTTCAACAGACAACAGAAATATCGACTGGTAAACTATTTCCAATGTGGATAAAAAGGGGCTAGCCGAATGTGGATAGCCCTTTTTTATGCTATATTATAATACACGATCGTGTCAGCACTATGTATACTCAAATCGTTATTGGACCCAAGTGCAGACTGTCTGTATTACCTCCACCGTAACTCTCGATAAAAAAGATATACACCTGATAGGTCACTTCCTTTCTATGTTTTGGCATTTCAATATGTTGTTTGCCAGATAGTAAGCTACCTTTGAAGTCGTTCATGACAAGTGAATATCCGTTCCCGTTATCCGCTACATTATACAGGACCAAGAAGGAATCGTAAGTTCTGGTATTGAACTTTTCCTCCAGATAGGCGTCATATTCCCAGGTAACCTGAAGTACTTGGTTTTCTTTGTCAAAATTCATTGTGTAGGAAGTGATGGGATTGGGGCTTCCTTTGGCAATCATAAATTTCTGCCAGTCAATCAAAAAACCATTTTCTTCCTGGATAAGCGCTTCTTTCAAATTATAAGACATCGCGACATCGTATGCCCGTTTAGGATAGCTGTACGCTTTATACCCCATATTGATGATCGGTTTTAACTGGCTAATATGTGACCTCACCATTTTGAAGCGTTTTCTACTGAGCAGTTGCTCAGGACTGGGCTCCCGTTTTTTAACACGAGGGAGAGATCGTACATAATTTCCTGTTTTAGTCGACACAAATACAACAGAACCTGCTTTCCCGGAAACAGTTCCATTAACACCATTTTTAACGATTGCCATAATTGCTTGATAATGTTATAGATATTAAAGATAAACATTATCAAGGAAACATACTCATACCAAATTAGGTGAAAAAACAATTTTTATTCAATATTTGGACAGTAATTAGTCATTGTTTATTCAGTCTCCACTGAGCAAGCACTGAACAAG